>CAYFJO010000024.1:0-51794 GCA_964343305.1 uncultured Pirellulaceae bacterium
ATTCCATGTCGACGTTGATGAATGCCGAAAAGCGACGCGCGACCCGCAGCAACTCGCGCAATCGATCGCCCGCTCGCTTGATCGTCCCTACGGCATCGATGGCATCGAACTGGCTGTCCAGCGCCGAAAGTTTGATCGAAAGATTGAATCGCGGCAGTTCGCCCAACACGCCGCGATCGATTTGCGGAACTTCCGGCCAGGCATTGACGGTCGGTGCAATGTTCTCAATCAACTGGATGTACGATTGAAAATATCGCTCCGCCTCGATGTCGCTGGTGACGGCTTCGCCCAAGATGTCGAGAGTGAAGCCGCGTCGAAGATCGCGCTGGCGCTGGGCCGCGTCGATCACTTCTCGTTCATTGCGGCCGGCGATGAATCGACGAGCGAAGTCTGTGGCGCTGAGACGTGCGGCGCGGGCCACGGCGGCGCGCGTCAACGGTGTGCTGCTGGCGACGCCCAACGCAATGCGTCCCGCCAATGGAAAATGATCTCCCGCCTCAGACAGATACTCGCTCAAGTGGTTCACGACTGCGTCGCTCGTTTTGAGCATCGGCAAGACGTCGACAAAGCGGAACAACTCGACCTTCAGAGTTTCGTCGTTCATCGTCCACGACATAATGCGATCGTCCCACCAGCGCCGCTGGAATACGGACGGGCGCTCCTGTCGCAGGTTGTCGAAGATCGAATGACCGATTTCGCGAGTCCGCGATTCGATCGCCTTGCGCTCGACCGGGGAGAGGTCGTCTTCGAAAGCAGGGCGTGTGTTTGTGAAAGGGTGACTTGGCGGCATAACCAATCATTTCTCTTCGCGGCCGGATGATCAATGCGAAAGGGTAGAGAATTCCGCCCAACGGCGAGCGACAAATTGTCTTGATCATCGCATGCAAGGCTGCAATCAAGCTGCGGTGAATCAGTGTGTAAATCCGATCCATCGCCACGGTCGTTATGGCAGTTTCTCAACCCGCACACAACATGGAGTGTTTTACACGATTTAATCGATTTGCCTTCACAAAGACAACTCGTAGTATTGTTTTCGAAGCAATCGCTTTTGCCCAACATTCGGGCATGGTTCAAAAAGGGGTCAGGTACCTTTGTGCCAAGCACCCTTTGGGCCGTTCCGGCAAAGGTACCTGACCCCTTTTTGAACCACGGCAAGAGAATCAGCACTTTTTGCGTATTCACTTCATGACACATCGCAAAGTCAAGGCGGGAGAGCAGGTTCTTCGGCAAATTCATTGGGCATACTCCGCAAGCCAACCCATGTTGCTGATCGGGCGGCACGGTGTTGGCAAGAGCGAATTGGTGGAACAAGCGGCCAAGGCACTGGGGATATCGTGCATCTGCCGCGATCTCAGCATTATGGAGCCACCGGATTTGGCGGGCATCCCCACAGTGAATGAAAACAGCGAGACGGTTTATGCGCCGCCGGCGTTTTTGCCCAAGCGAGGGAAAGGCCTGCTGATGTTCGAAGAATTGAATCGCTGTCCGTTGTTCATGCGGGCGCCGTGTTTGCAACTTTTGACGGCCCGCACGTTGAACGACTATCGCTTGCCACATGGTTGGTTGCCAATGGCGGCGATCAATCCGCCGGGCGACGAATATCAAGTTGACGAGATTGACGCGGCGTTGCTGGCTCGATTCATGCAGATCGAGGTCATCCCCGATTCGGTGGAATGGTTGAAATGGGCTCGCAACGACGGCGACGTCCATGACAAGGTGTCCCGGTTTGTTGAGCAAACGCCGAAGATCTTCGACAGCCCCGATTCGAACCCGCGGTCATGGACATATTTGAGCCGATTGGTGAAGGCTTGGGAACGAAACGGCCGCGACAAAGAGATTCTTGTGGATGGACTCGCGGGCGTCGTTGGCGAGTCGATGGCCGTGGCGTTCAACCAGTTTTATCAGCGACGGAGTGTCCCGTTGGAAGCTGCCCAGATTCTCAAAAACTATGATTCACACCGCGACAAGCTGCTTCGTTGGGTCAAAGAATCGCAGCTTGATCTCGTCGCCGCGTCGGCCGAGTTGACCAAGAAATATCTGACAGAGACAAACTACCAGTCGCTAAACATGCCTCGCAGTCGTCAACAAAAGCGAAATGTCCGCTTGTTCTTTTACGATTTGCCGCCCGATTTGAAACGTTCCATGCGGCGGTGGTTGAAGGACCAGGGCTACACGCAACTCACGATTCCCCGGACGCCCACCCTATGAAGCGCGAAACAGCACCAGTTGCCGAGATGAGTTTGCAACGAGCGTTACGCGAATTGTGTGTTCGTTATCCCTACCACGCACCGTGGCTGTCGCTGGAGCAATTTCGTCGTCTGCCCGGGTTTGGCACGATGGCGGTCATGCGTCGCGACGGCATGATTCAATATGCCTACGACCCCAAATTCGTGGCAAAGTGCAGCGGCGACGAATTGTTGGGCGTGTTGCACCACGAAGTGAACCATATCTTGTTCGGTCATGTGGACACGGATCAAGCCGCGTATCCCAACCGCAATGCTCGTATGATTGCCGAGGAAGTCACGGTCAACGAATGGGTGCCCGAACGCTTGCCTGGCGATCCGCTGACGCTGGCGAGTTTTCCTTATCTGCCGCCGCTGGAAGACACGCACACGCGATACGAACGCCTTGCCTCGCGAACCGATTTGCCGAATGTTGTTCCGCTGTTGGACAACCATGCGGTCTGGAATATGGACGAAAACGGCGAGCCAGTTCCGACGGACTTAGCATCGCTCCATCAGGCATTGGACCAACTAACCCCAGAGCGCCGGGCGGTGCTGGAGCAAGTCTACGGCCGACGCTTGCGCGACTGGGATGCGAGTAGCATTGGCGTCGAACTGCTGCGTCGAACCATGCCATCCAAATCGTGTGTGAATTGGGAACACCTCCTTCACTCATGCCTGCCGACATCCGTCCAACGGCATCCGAATTATCATCGTCCACCGCGGCGCTTTCCCGAACTGACTGGCATCGTGCCGGCGGAATCCATGCAGATGATCCGGCCGCGGGTGATGGCGGTCATTGACACTAGCGGTTCCATGAAAACGCCCACTTTGGAACGCATCAGCAGCGAACTCAAACGAATTGGCTTTCACGGCGAGGTGACGATTGTCGAATGCGACAAGCTAATCCAGGCGACGTACCCGATGAAGGGCCCGCTGCAGAAGGTGCGAGGTCGTGGCGGAACCGATTTTCGGCCGCCATTGGATGCTAAGTTCCTGGCCAAGCACCGGCCGGATATCGTTGTCTATTTTACGGACGGCGATGGTCCCGCTCCGCAACGGCCACCCGCTGTGCCGCTGGTGTGGTGTCTGACCAAGGGTGGAAAGCTACCGGCGAAATGGGGACGAATCATCAGAATCAGCTAGCCCGAATTATTCGTAACCCGACGCGTGAGCGAGGGACAACGCGTAAATCCCTCGCTCACGCGTCGGGTTACGAATAATTCGGGCTAGACTCACGTGTCGGCACAATGCCGATTCCGAGGAACACCGATTCGTCCGAATTGGTAATAGATTTCCGTCGCACGTTCGAGTTGATCGATCGCGACCCACTCGTCTTTGGTGTGGGCTTGTTCGAGGGAACCGGGGCCGAAGACGACTGTTGGCGCGCCGGTTCGGGCGAACCAGGGGGCGTCCGTTCCGTAGGGCACACCGATCTTTTGGCCTGAGCCGCCGTGGGACTTAGCGACTTGGGAAAGTCCGTCGGCGAGCGGGCCGTTTTGTTCGTCGGAGAGGCTCGGCGTTGCCAGGTAGGGTTTGTCGTGCTTTGGGGGTTGGGTGATCGACGGGCGATTCGAGAGAAAATTGATAACGTGTTGTTGGGCTTCGGTGGGGTCTTCGCCGGGCAGTAGGCGGCGGTCGATTTCGATGGTGGCTTGGTCGGGGACGGTGTTGACGCTCGTGCCGCCGGTGATCGTGCCCACGCTGATCGTTGGCTGGCCGACCAGTGGATGTTGGCCGATTTGCGGGACGTAGTCGCGGGCGTATTCTTCCAGGGCGGTGACCACGCGGGCCATGCGGTAGATGGCGCTTTCGCCTTGGTCGGGTTGCGAACTGTGGCAAGCTCGGCCCTTCGTGTGGCACTTCCAGCGCAACACGCCTTTGTGCGCGACGACGATGTCGAGCATCGTTGGTTCGGCGACGATGATGGCGTCGGGTCGGCGCGGCAACAGTTGTGATTGGCCGCTGGCCCAGGTTTCGGTCAGATGGTTGGCCCCAGTAAAACCGTGTTCTTCGTTGACGGTGCAGGCTATGACGAGGTTGGGCATGCCGTCGGGTCGCTGTTCGGCCAGTCGCGAGACAGCGGCGATCATGGCGGCCATGCCGCCTTTGATGTCGACTGACCCGCGGCCGTAAACTCGGCCTTCGCGAACATCGGGCTCAAACGGCGGGATCGTCATGCCTTCGACGGGTACGGTGTCTTGGTGAGCTTGAAAGACGATGAGTTGCCCGCTTTGGTCGACGGGAGTTTGGCCGTCGACTTGCGCGATGATATTGGTGCGCCGCGGTTCGACCTCGTGGAGTTCGTACGGCAGGTTCAAATGGGCAAACAATCTTTCGAGATGTTCGGTCAGGGCTTGTTCGTAGTATTCAGATCCCGAGACGTCGCGGCCCATTGGGTTGACGCTGGGAATGCGGATGAGGTCGCGGAGTGTATCGATTATGTCGAGCATGACTTCGGTTTTGGACTCGCCTGCCACCTCGCGTGGCAGGACGAAAGTTTAGCAGTTAGGAAGTGCAACCTTCACAACCAAAACGTCCCCTGCCAGCTCGACTGGCAGGAACGCAAGTATCGCAGGCTTGAAACTTATTCCCCTGCCACACGAGGTGACAGGGGCCTGGGCCAAGTTCGCTGTGGTTCTTGCTAACTGCTAAACTGGTTTGCCTGTCTGGCGAGCAGGCAGGAGACCGGCAACACGACATGCTAAAGCATGAACTCCAACAAGTCAGGCCATCCGCTTGACCGGTGTCGCGATCAGCGATACGATGCTTTGCGGAAACGGACATCCCCTAAAATTTTTTATTTGCTCGACTTTGTGATAACTTTCACAAAGTCTGCTTGGACGGCGTAAACTTTTTGACAACTGGCGGTTATGGAAAGCATCATTCTGCCGATTTTGATTTTTGTGGTGCTGGCGATGCTGATCACGGTCGGGATGCTGGCGGCGGGCAGTTTGCTGGGGCCGCGGCGATCGGGCAGTGTGAAGGAGATGCCCTACGAAAGTGGCATGGATCCGGTCCACGACGCTCGGAAGCGGTTTGATGTGCGGTTTTATTTGGTGGCGATCGCGTTTTTGGTGTTCGACGTCGAGTTGCTCTTTTTATATCCGTGGGCGGTGGCAGCCAGTCATGCAAACAACCCGGCAAGTGCCGAACCAGCAGCGAATGACCCCTTCAGCACGGGTTTGGTGTTTTGGGAAGTGATGGTGTTCATTGTGCTGTTGGCGGCGGGTTTTGTTTACGCTTGGCGAAAGGGAGTTTTTCAGTGGCGGTAGAACTCCCGGAAAACGTCGTCGTGACGAAGCTCGATCAACTGGCCAGTTGGTGCCGCAAGAACAGCCTGTGGCCGATGCCGTTTGCGACCGCGTGTTGCGGGATCGAGTTGATGGCGACCGGTGCGAGCCGCCACGACATCGCGCGGTTTGGTGCCGAAGTGTTTCGGTTCAGCCCGCGGCAATGCGACTTGATGATCGTCGCGGGCCGCGTCGTGATGAAAATGCTGCCGGTGTTGCAACGGATCTGGCAACAGATGCACGAACCGAAGTGGTGCATCTCGATGGGCGCGTGTGCGTCGACGGGCGGAGTGTTTGACACGTACTGTGTGGTGCAAGGCATCGATCGGTTCGTTCCGGTCGACATGTATGTGCCCGGATGTCCGCCTCGGCCGGAACAGCTCATCCAGGCGATCATTGATTTACAAGACAAGATTCAAAACGAAGGCACGATCAACGGCAAGGAATTCAACACGGAAGAGCGGCAGCAGCCCAAGCGGGCGCTGATGGAACTGCCGATCCTGGGTCAATTGCCAACGACACGGACATAATTTCGTATAACGGCAAGGCGACTGCGACCCATCGCACCCTGTCGCCTTCGGCTTGCCGTTAGACGAGAAATCACGACACCATGAAGGTTAGCGACGCAACGATTCAAACGCTGAAGGATCAGTTCGGTGAACTGCACATCACCGAGTTTCGTGACCAAGTGCGCGTGGCCGTCGCGAAGAGTCAGGCTTGCGACGTGCTGGAACTGCTGCACGGCACAGGTTTCGACTTGCTCGTTGACATCACATGCGTCGACTACCTGGACTATCGCGACGCCGAGGATCGATTCGGCTTGGCCTATTTGCTCTGCAACACAGCGACCGGCGAGCGACTTACGATCCGCGTTTACCTGAATGAACCGGATTTGAACATCGTGTCGGTCGTGCCGTTGTGGGAAGGAGCGAATTGGCTGGAGCGCGAAGTGTGGGACATGTTCGGCATCCACTTCAGCGGCCACCCGGACTTGCGGCGAATCCTGTTGCCCGAAGAGTTTTCCGCCCATCCGCTGCGGAAGGACTACCCGCTGCAAGGCCGCGGCGAACGACATAATTTTCCCGTTCTCCGCCGAAGTGAAGCCTGAGCCGGAAATAACAAAACACAAATTACAAATCACAAACAAATTCCAAGGACCAAATTCAAAACGTTGCCGTCTCTCATTTGATTATTTGAATTTGGGATTTGTTTGTTCTTTGTCTTTTGTAATTTGGAAGTTGACCCCGTTGCCTCTGACAAAAACTAGCACGAAGTCCACAACGTCCGAAGTCGAAGAGGATTATCTGTGGACGCTAAACTTCGGTCCGCAGCATCCGGCGACACACACCACGCTGCGCATCGTGCTGAAGCTCGATGGCGAGCGCGTCGTCGACGCCATACCCGACATCGGCTACTTGCACTCGGGATTCGAAAAGATCGGCGAGCACCTCGACTACAACCAATACGTCGCGGTCACCGACCGGATGAACTACATCTCGCCGATGGCCAATAACGTGGCGTGGCACAATTCGGTCGAGCGCCTGCTGGGCATCGAGTTGACGCCGCGTTGCAAGTACATTCGCGTGATCATCTCCGAGCTGGCACGGATCAGCGACCACTTGCTCAGCACGGGAGCGATGGGCCTCGACACCGGCGCGTTCACCTTTTTCCTCTACGCGTTCTACCAGCGCGAGGTCTGCTATGATATTTTCGAGACGCTGTGCGGCGCCCGGTTCACAAACAGTTACACGCGCACTGGCGGCTTGATGCACGACATGACGCCGCGGGTCATCGAGAAGATCCGCAGCTTCTTGAGAACGTTCCCCAAGACGCTTGACGATATGCAGCGGCTGCTCAACCGCAACCGCATCTTCGTCGACCGCACCAAAGGTGTGGGCTTGCTCACGCGCGAGGAAGCGACCAACATGAGCGCCACCGGCCCCGTCGCCCGAGCCAGCGGCGTGACGCGCGACCTGCGAAAGGACGAACCGTACCTGGCGTACGAAGATTTCGATTTCCAAGTGTGCTGTGCCAAGGCTGGCGATTGTTTCGCTCGCTACTACGTCCGCATGGCCGAGATGCGCGAGAGCTTGAAGATTATCAAGCAGGCGATCGAAAACCTGCCGTCCGGCCCGGTCGATGTTGGCGTCGACCAGCGCAAGGCGCTGCCCACGAAACAACAGGTCTACCAAACCATCGAAGGAACGATCACACATTTTGAATTGGTGATGGCCAACCGCGGCTTCGAAGTCCCGTGCGAAGAATCATACGCCGCAATCGAAGCCCCAAACGGCGAACTCGGATTTTACGTCGTCGGCGACGGCAGCGACGTAGCCTACCGAGCCCGCTGCCGCCCGCCATCGTTTATTAATTTTGCGTTGTTCCCACACCTGATCCGCGGCCACACGCTGAGCGACGTGGTCGCTGTGCTAGGAAGTTTAAACATCATCGCCGCCGAGTTAGACAGGTGAGTCTCGAATGTAGCTGGATTCGCAAGAATTCAGTCTTGAACTGAAGTTTTGCAACTTCAGCTACGGTTTAGAAACTAATGACGAATAACAAACTTTTGACCGACGAAATGATCGACGCGATCAAAGCGTACTTCCCGCGCTACCCATCGCGCCAAGCGGTTACGTTGCCCGCGCTTCACATCGTCAACGAAGAGCTGCGTTACGTCCCGCACCAGGCCGTCGTCGAAATCGCCGAGCTATTGGAACTCGCCCCAGCCGAGGTCCAAGACACGTTGTCGTTCTACGGCTTCTTCAAGCAAGACGAGCCACACGGCGAAACACGAGCTTGGGTCTGCCGATCGATCAGTTGTTCGTTGCTCGGCGGCGAAGAAATCCTTGACCACATGTGCAACGAGCTAGACATCAAACCCAGCGAGACCACGAAGAACGGCAAGCTAACGCTCGAATTCGGCGAGTGCCTGGGAGCGTGCGAATTCGCCCCGTGCATGCTGGCTGGCAGAACGTTGCACAAGAACTTGACTAAAGAAACCGCCAACGAGTTTTTAGAAACCGTCAAATGAACCCGTAGCTGAATTCGTGAGAATTCAGATTCAACGCGACTGAATTCTTACGAATCCAGCTACAAGAATTAGATGTCCGAACCCGTCCTACTCGCGAACATCCACAAAGACGACAGCCATACGCTGCGCGTCTACGAAGAGTCCGGCGGCTACGAAGGCCTGCGGCGAGTGCTCAAAGAAATGAGCCCCGACGAGGTCAAGGAAACGATCAAAGCGTCCGGCTTGCGAGGCCGAGGCGGCGCCGGTTTTCCAACGGGTTTGAAATGGACCTTCCTGCCAAAGGATCATCCCGGTCCGATCTACTTCTGCCTGAACGCCGACGAAAGCGAACCCGCGACGTTCAACAACCGCATCTTGATGGAAGACGACCCGCATCAAGTGCTGGAAGGTTTGATCATCAGTTGCTTTGCCACCGGCGCGTCGACGGCATACTTCTACATTCGCTACGAATACCCTCTCGCTCTGGAACGATGCCAGGCGGCGATCGACGAGCTTTATGAAGCCGGCTTGCTCGGCAAGAACATTGCCGGCAGCGACTATTCGCTCGACGTCTACATGCACCGCGGTGCGGCCGCCTACATCTGCGGCGAAGAAACCGGCCTGATCGAAAGCCTCGAAGGCAAACGGGCGTGGCCGCGAATCAAGCCGCCGTTTCCTGCCGTCGAAGGTGCGTTTCGAAAACCGACAGTCGTCAACAACATCGAAACCGTCTCGTGCGTCAAGCAGATCATCGACCGCGGCGTTGATTGGTTCCGCTCGATGGGCGTCCCGCCTGATCCCGACGACCCGCGCGACCCGGGCAGCTTCGGCCCCAAGTTGTATTGCCTCAGCGGCCACGTCGAGAAGCCCGGTTGCTACGAAGCCCCGTGCGGCTTGACCGTCAACGAATTGATCAACGACTTTGGCGGCGGAGTGCGCGGCGGTCGCAAAGCGAAAGCGGCCGTCCCCGGCGGAATCAGCATGGGCCTTTTGACCGCCGATGAATTCGATTGCCCGCTCGACTTCAAAGGCCCCGGCAAACACGGTTGTCTCGGCCTCGGTACTGCCGCCGTCACCGTGATCGACGAAACCGTTTCGATGGTCGACTTCCTACACAACACTTGCCGCTTCTTCGCCCACGAAAGCTGTGGCCAATGCACGCCTTGCCGCGAAGGCACGTCGTGGGCTTTGAAAATGGTCCAGCGAATCAAAGCGGGCAAAGGCCGCTTGGCCGATCTCGACTTGCTGCTCGAGATCGCCGACTCAATCGGCATTATCCCCGGCACAACAATTTGCGGCCTTGCGGACGGAGCCGCCTGGCCGATTAAAAACGCCATCCGAAAATTCCGCGGCGAGTTTGAAGAACACATCAAGAAGACAAACCCCGACGGGTGCGACGAAACATCGCCTGTTCCCGCGTTGGAGCTGGTTTCGTTGCACTGATGTTTTGAAATAACAAATCACAAAAGACAAATTTCAAACAAATTCCAGATGGCAAATACAAAAGATCAAACGACATACGATCTTGAAGAACGGACGCACCAGTTTGCGCGTCAGGTTCGAGTATTTGTCAAACAACCGCCTTATACGATTTGCAACGTTGAAGATGTTGCTCGGTTGGGGCGAATTACATCGAAGCCAACGAATCGCTCAGCAAGAAGGACTTTCGCATGCGAGTGAAAATCGGCCGCAAAGAAGCAAAGGAAAGCCGACACTGGCTTCGCCTCGTCGATACAGGAAATGATGCAGCCCTCGAATCCGAACGCGACACATTGATCCAAGAGTCAACCGAGCTAACGAAGATTCTAAGTTCAATCATCCAAAAGTCTGGCGGTTAGTGTTTTGAATTTTGTAATTGTCATTTGAGATTTGTATGTTATTTGTTATTTGTTTTTTGGTGCTTATCCCTACATGGCAACTGTAATCGTCAACGACCAAGAAATCGAAATCGGCGACGACGAGCGCCTGAATGGAATTCAGGTCGCGCGCCGAGCCGGCCTCGACGTACCGCATTATTGTTGGCATCCGGGTTTGACGGTCGTGGCTAGCTGCCGGATGTGTTTGGTCGAAACCGGCCGGCGCGATCCCGAGTCGGGCAACATCAGCATGTTGCCTAAGCTCGTCCCCGCTTGCCAGACACCCGCGACGGACGGAACCGTGTTCGTCACCGAAAGTGAAAAGGTTCAAAACGCGCGAGCGATGGTCGAAGAAGACTTGCTGATTCGCCACCCGATCGATTGCCCAATTTGCGACAAGGCGGGTGAATGTTCGTTGCAGGATTATCACTTCCAATACGGCCGTGACGAGCGCCGCGCCGACATCAAACCGTTCACCAGCCGCCGCCGATCGCTGGGCGACACAGTTACCTTGTTCGTGGATCGCTGCGTCATGTGTACGCGCTGTGTTCGCTTTACGCGCGAGATTTCCGGCGCGAGCGAACTGATGGTTTCCGACCGCGGTGCTCACGAAGAGATTGACGTCTTTCCCGGCTATCCGCTCGACAACAGGATGTCGGGCAACGTCGTGGATCTGTGTCCTGTCGGGGCGCTCGGCGATGTTGACTTTTTATACTCGCAGCGCGTGTGGTTCATGAAGAGCCACGCGAATGTGTGTGCGGGTTGCTCGACGGGTTGCTCGATCAACGTCGAAGAGAATCAGGACCATCTGTTTCGCATCAAGCCGCGTAAGAATCCGGAGATCAACCATTGGTGGATGTGCGATGAAGGGCGTTTTGGTTGGAAGCACGTGCACGACGAACATCGTGTGACCGAGCCGCGCCGGCGGGAGAGTGACGAGTACGTCAACGTCGAATGGTCGGATTTGCCCGACGAGTTGAACGAGACGCTCAAGAAGTCGAAAAAGATTGCCGCCGTTTTGTCGCCGCATTTGACGGTCGAGGAAGCGTACTTGTTGGCCCGGTACGTGCGAAAGTTGGACAAGAAAGCGATGTTGGTCTTGGGCCATGTTCCGACGAGCGGCGAAGAGGAGTCGTTTAAAAACGGTTTTTCGATCCGTGCCGAAAAATGCCCCAACCGTCGCGGTGTTGAAGAGGTCGTGACAAGCCTCGGCGACGGACTCGTGACGTGGGACGAGTTTTTGAACGACCAGCGAAAGTGCGACTTCGTTTGGATTACCGGCGGTTACAAAACGAATTGGAACGACAAGTCGGACGTCGAGAAGTTGTCGAGTGCTGGGACGTTGATCGTGCAAGATAGTTTCGCCTCGCCATTGTGGGATGCTGCGACATTTCAATTGCCCGGCGCGACGTTTGCCGAGCGCGAAGGATCGTACGTCAACCATGCGGACCGTTTGCAATCGTTCAAATGGGCGATTCGACCGCCGGCGGGCGTCAAAGTCGAAGGATCGTTGTTCTGGCAATTGTTCGGAAAGAAGGGTTTATACAACGCCCGCAAAGTGCTCGACGAAGTCGCTCGCGAGATCGGTTATTTTGCTGTGGCGACGGAGCCCGTACCCGATGTTGGCGTGGATTTGAAAATAAATAGGTTGGCGTAGAAGCGAGGCGCAAAAAGGCCCTGAAAGGGCAAAACAACATAGCTCAGGGTAAGCGACGCGGCAAAGCCGCAAAGCGCCACCCTGGGTTTGGAAGCAAAACAGACATTACGCTGAAAGCGTTACACAATCAGGCCGGTTGTCGAACCCTTTCAGGGTACGTGGACATAAACGAAACATGACCCAGGGTGCGCGGAAGACCGCGACCCTGGGCTTTGGAATGAAACGCCGTTGGCGTTTGTGAAACACAAATGCTCGAAGCACTAATCAAAAGCGGAATCTTGCTCGGCGGTTTGATGACCGCGGCGGCTTATTTCGTGCTGCTAGAGCGGCGGCTTTGTGCTTGGATGCAAGATCGGCGCGGGCCGAATCGGGTTGGCTTGCCGTTGAGCTTGGTGAGTTCAAAGCTCAAGGACCTGCGGTTGTTTGGGCTTGGTCAACCGACGGTCGACGGCGCAAAGTTTATTTTGAAAGAAGAGTACACGCCGGCACATGTTGACCGGCGGTTGTACATTCTTGCCCCGATTGTGATTCTTGTCGCGGCGCTCGCTGTGTTTGCGGTGATTCCGTTTGGCGGAACACTGCCGATTGGTGATCGACACATTAACCTTGTTGTTGCGTTCGAGATTGATGTTGCGATTTTGTTTGTGTTTGCCTTGTCGAGCATTGCGGTCTACGGCGTGATCCTTGGCGGCTGGGCAAGTAACAACAAATACAGTTTTCTTGGTGGACTGCGATCGAGTGCTCAATTGATCGCGTACGAGTTGCCGCTTGGCTTAGGGTTGCTCGGCGTTGTGCTGGCGGCGGGGTCGATGAATCTGAGCACGATCATGGAGCGGCAAGGAGAATCAGGTTGGTTTGTGCTTGCGCAGCCGCTCGGCTTCACGGTGTTCATGATCGCCGCGTTTGCCGAAGCGGGCCGGTTGCCGTTTGACTTGCCGGAGTGTGAACAAGAATTGATCGGCGGTTATCACACGGAATACGCCGGCATGAAGTTGCTGTTGTTTTTGGTCGGCGAGTTTTTGCACATGATCACGGCGGCGTTCTTGATCGTGATCTTGTTCCTCGGCGGTTGGCATTTTCCGGGACTTACCGGCGCCGCACACAACGTCGAGGGTTGGTTTCAAGCGATTGCCCGCATCGGTGTATTGAATTCCAAAGTTTGCCTCGTGATCGTGTTCTTTATGCTGGTCCGATGGAGTTGGCCGCGGTTTCGGTTTGATCAGTTGATGGGTTTGGCTTGGAAAATCATGTTGCCGCTGGGACTGATCAACCTGGTGGTCGTTGCGGCGGTCAATCAGTTCATGCCCGAAAACACCGCAGCGGCGATGGCGGTGTCGTGGGTGGTTTGTATTGCAGCTTGGGTTGGGATCACGGTCGTTGGACCGTTGATTGCGGACAACCGACCGCACAGCGATTTGGTGCCGTACGAAATTGATTCACAGATTTAGTTGGTCATTCGTCACTGGTCATTTGTCCTTTGCGAGTGACCAATGACAAGTGACAAGTGACAAATGAGCAAAGACGAAACTGATGAAAGAAAACGATCCGAACATCTTATGGGTTGAAGAGCCGAAGCTCGGCCTGGCGGGTCAGATGTACTTGCCGATGTTTTTGCAAGGGCTGACGACCACGTTTAGGCACCTGGTCAGTCCCAAGTTGACCGTCAGCTATCCGGATCAGGAGCCGGAGATCGGCAACCCGTTGATTTATCGCGGCGTGCATCGGCTGAACCGCGACAAGCAAGGCCGAGTGAAGTGTGTCGCTTGCTGTTTGTGCGCGACAGCGTGTCCGGCACATTGCATCGACGTTGTCAGTGTTGAGAGCCCGTGGGAAGATCGCGAGAAGTACCCAGCGAGTTTCACGATCGACGAGTTGCGTTGCATCTACTGCGGCATGTGCGAAGAGGCGTGTCCGGTCGACGCGATCGAACTCACGAGCCTCTACAACCTGACCGGCCGCAGCCGCGAAGAGATGGTGTTCGACAAAGAAAAACTGCTCAGCGTCTACGACGAGACGAAGGACAAAGAGCCAATGAAGTCCGCGGAACTCGGGGGCACGGTATGACGGACTACCTGCCACTTGCGATCGCGGCCGTGCTGCTGGCGAACGGCATTTGCATGAGCTTGCCGCCGGGCAAGGTGTCAACTCGGCTGAGTGGGGCGATCAGTTGCGTCTTGGCGCTGGTGATGTTGTTCTATTGTCTGCCGCTGCTTCGCGATTGGGATCAAAACCGCGACTGGATTCGGCAAGTGATGTTCTGGATGCTGGCGGCCGTGACGATCGGCAGCGCGATCGGGACAATTTCGATGCGCAGTCCGGTTTACTGCGCGAT
Source organism: uncultured Pirellulaceae bacterium (assembly GCA_964343305.1). Taxonomy (GTDB): domain Bacteria; phylum Planctomycetota; class Planctomycetia; order Pirellulales; family Pirellulaceae; genus CAYFJO01. Next base: position 14,371 of record CAYFJO010000024.1, read on the forward strand.
CTGGTTCGCCATGACGCTGCTGGCGACATCGGGTTTGTTTATGCTGCAAGGTGCCCAGTTCCTCAGCGTTGCGACGGTGATCGTTTACGCAGGTGCAATTCTCGTGACGTTTTTGTTTGTGTTGATGTTGGCACAACCGGAAGGACAGGCGTTTTATGACCGCATCAGTTGGGGGCGGCGAACTTCGATCGTGCTGTCGATTGTCGGCGGATTGTTGATTTTTGGACTGATGTTGACGTTCATTCCGCCGACGGAAGACGGTGTCAAGTTTCCCGAGACGACTGTGACGCAAGCGAGCTTCGAGCAGAAGCTTGGCGAAAAAACGGGCGATGACGCAGACGAAGGCGGGCACATGAAGAAACTTGGCCGCGAGCTGTTTTCGCGGCATTTGATCAGCGTCGAGATTGCCGGCACGTTGCTGTTGGTCGCGCTGGTTGGTGCGATCGCAATTGTGATTCAGTCGCAGGAGCCGCGTGGATCGAAGCGAAACCGAAGCAGCCCGGCTACTGCGAGTAGCCGGGCTGCTGGGTCAAGCCAGGAAGGAGCGTCAGGCGATGGATAGCCAATTGGCTGACCTGCAAAACTTCCTAGTCATCGGCGGGCTGTTGTTCGTGATTGGGTTGGTCGGTTTCGTCGTGCGGCGGAATTTGATCGTGATGTTTTTGTGCGTCGAGATGATGTTGCAAGGCGTCTCGATCAGCCTTGTCGCGTGGGGTCGCTACCACAACGACTGGGGCGGCCAGATGCTGGTGATCTTCATCATCACGGTGGCCGCGTGCGAAGCGGGCATTGGGCTGGCGTTGATCCTGTCGCTGTTCAAGCACTCGGGTTCGCTCGACATCACGTCGTGGCAAGAGATCCGCGAAGAAGGCCAACCGGCGTTTGTCGACCAGGCGATTCCCGAAGAAACTGAAGAAGACCGAGTCTGGCCGAAGCTGACGCCAGCCGGCATCGAACCGGAGTTAGACGAAGACGATTTGACGCATCGGAGCAAGGTATAACCCCTGTCTGCTCGCCAGACAGGTGAACCAGTTTAGTTAGAAGAACAACGGAGCAAAACGCAAGACCCTTGCCACCTCGTGTGGCAGGTGAAGCAGTTTCGAACCAAAACGGAAACTTCTGTTCCTGCCAGGCGAGCTGGCAGGGGACAGTGACAGAACAATTTTTGTTTCTAACTTCTAAACGGTCCGTCCTGCCACGCGAGGTGGCAGGGGCGGGATTTGAAATCGATAGATGGAAACCAAATACTTACTAATCCTGATCCCCGCATTGCCGCTGTTGGCCGCGATCTTGACGGCCATCTTCGGAGCGAAAGTGCTGCGCGGTGGCAGCCACTGGCCGACGGTGATCGCGATTCCGGTCTCGTTCGTCTTGAGCGCAATGTTGCTTGTCAGCGTTGGCAACCAGCAAAGCAAACCGGAGCATGAACACGGCTACGAAGAAATCTACAAATTCTGGACCTGGGCCAACGTTGAAGACGCCCAACAAATCGGCGAATCGTCCGTCAATTTCACGATCGACATCACCCTGCGAGCCGACGCGTTGACCGCGATTATGTTGACAATGGTCACGTTCATTTCGTCGCTGATCGCAATCTACTCCGTCGGCTACATGCACCACGACTCGGGCTACTGGCGGTTCTTCTCGTACATCTCGCTGTTTGTCTTTTCGATGACGATGCTCGTCTCGGTCAGCAACTTTGTGTTGCTCTATGTGTTTTGGGAAGCGGTTGGCGTTTGCAGTTACTTGTTGATTGGATTTTGGTACGAGAAGCCGTCGGCCACCCAGGCGGGCAAGAAGGCGTTTTTGGTCAATCGCGTGGGCGACTTTGGTTTTGCCCTGGCGTTGTTTTTGATTTGGACGACGTACGGCACTCTCAATTTTCACACGCCGAGCGAGGCGGTGCCTGTTGCGAGACAGACTTCGGAAGTCTCCGAGACTTCGGGAGTCTCCAGCGACGTTGCCGGCGTCCTTTCACCTGAACGCATCGAAGCGAACGACTACGTTGGCTGGCCCGGAAGCGGTCACGAAGCCATCGCACTGGCGATTTGCCTGCTGTTGATGATCGGTGCGTGCGGCAAGAGCGCACAATTCCCGCTTCATGTGTGGCTGCCCGATGCGATGGAAGGTCCAACGCCAGTCAGCGCGTTGATCCACGCGGCAACGATGGTGACGGCGGGTGTGTACATGGTCGTGCGCTGCACGCCGTTGTTTATGGTCTCTCCCGAAGCTCAATTGATCGTCGCGTGCATCGGAGCAATCACGGCATTGATTGCGGCGTCGATCGCACTGACGCAGTTTGATTTGAAACGTGTGCTGGCCTACTCGACCATCTCGCAACTTGGTTACATGTTCCTCGCGCTGGGAACAGGAACGCTCGCTGGAATCAGCGCGGGAATGTTCCACCTGTTCACGCACGCGTTTTTCAAAGCATTGCTGTTCCTCGGCGCGGGCAGCGTCATGCATGCGATGGGCAACGTGATCGACATGCGGCAGTTCAGTGGCCTGCGCAAGATCATGCCGATCACTTGCGTGACGTTTTTGATCGGCAGTTTGGCGCTGGCTGGTTTTCCGCTGTTGTCCGGTTTCTTCAGCAAAGATGCCGTGGTGGCGGCAGTGCACGACAAAGCTCATTCGCTCGGCCATCATGACGACGCCCACGCGGGCGACGATGGCCACGAACATCACGAGAGCAAAATCCATCTGTCGCAAGCGACGCAAGACCGGTACGCGTTCATTTACAACTTGTTGTACTGGTCGGCGTTGTTCACGGCACTGCTGACCGCGTTCTACACGTTTCGCGCGTTCATTATGACGTTCCTTGGTGAAGAAAAGGTGCCGAAACAGGCAAAGGGCCACGCACACGAATCGCCTTGGAGCATGTGTGTGCCACTGATTGTGCTCGCCGTGTTTGCGGTCGCGATTGGTTTTGTGCTCGATCAGACGTTTATCAAGAGCGACCATCAATTCGCCGCGTACTTGACCAACGCTCCGTCGCTGGCCGCCGGCGAAGTCACGGCGACGATTCAGCCAGGCGTGTTTCATTGGGATGTGGCGACGGTCAGCGTCATCGTTGCTTTAGTGGGAATCGGCGTCGCGTTATATTGCTACTTGTTCAATGCCAAACAAACCGAATCGCTCGCCGAGCTGCTTCAGAAGAAATGGCTGGTCGTGTCGCCATACGAATTGTCGTCGCGAAAGTTTTTCTTTGATGAGTTGTACGCGGGAATCACCGTGTTGCCGGCCAAGGCGCTGGCGGCAATCAGTTATTGGTGGGACCAGTTAATCGTTGACGGCTTGGTGAATTTGATCGGCCGTGCACCCCAGGCGCTCGGCTCATTGATGCGGCCGCTGCAGATGGGATTGGTGCCGTTTTACGCACTGGCAATGGTGCTTGGAGTTTTGATTTTGTTAGCTTCACGAATGTTGTGGGGATAAGAAGTACGGCAAACCGAATTTGGCGGAATGATGTGAGTCAGAATAATGAGAAACCTCTTTTTGTCCTTTTTCATTCTGCCTTTCATGATTCTGTCAAAAACCGCGTGACAAAGAAGACATGGGAAACCTGCTAGTCATTACGATTTTTCTACCGCTGGTCGGTGCGGCGATGATGTGGCCGTTTGCCGTGCTGGGGCGGTCGCAGGTTCGTTGGGCGGCGCTGGTGTTTACGCTGGTGACGTTGGCCGGTGTGGCGCTGCTGGTTGTTCAATTTCACCAGGGCAAAACAATCGCAGCCGAAATGGCTTGGTTGCAGACCAGTGCGTTTACGATCAACTTCAGTGTCGAACTGGATGGACTTGGGCTTTGGCTGTTTGGACTGTCCGCGTTGTTGATGGTGACGGCCGTGCTGGTCAGTTGGGAAGCGATCAAGGAACAAGCACCGCTGTTCTACGCAATGTTGTTGCTGCTCGAATTTGGTTGCCTCGGCGTGTTCACCGCGCGGGATATCATCTTGTTTTACGTGTTCTTTGAGTTCACGTTGATTCCGCTGTTCTTCTTGATCGGCATCTGGGGCAGCGAAGATCGACGATACGCGGCCGTAAAATTCTTCTTGTTTACGTTGGCTGGCAGCGTGCTGACGTTTTTGGGTTTACTTGCGATCGTGCTCTGGAACACGCAGCCGGACGGTTCGTTGTCGTTTTCGATTCCAGCGCTGCAAGAAGGTTCGATCCCGAAAGATTTTCAGTTGTGGATTTTCCTTGCGCTGTGGATTGGTTTCGCGATCAAAGTGCCGCTGTTTCCGTTGCACACCTGGTTGCCGCTGGCACATGTTCAGGCACCGACGGCGGGCAGCGTGTTCTTGGCGGGCATTTTGTTGAAGATCGGCACGTACGGCTTCGTGCGGTTCTGCATCCCGATGCTTCCCGACGCGACGGCGATGTGTGTGCCGTGGATCTTGTGGCTGTCGGTGATCGGGATTCTTTACGGAGCGCTGGTCGCGCTCGTACAAACCGACATCAAAAAACTGATTGCTTACTCGAGTGTAAGTCACCTTGGCTTTTGTATGCTCGGATTGTTTGCGCTGAACAAACTTGGATTGCAGGGTGGCACGTTGCAGATGATCAACCACGGTCTTTCGACCGGCGCGTTGTTCGCGATCGTGGGGATGATTTACGAGCGATATCACACGCGCGAGATCAGCCAACTTGGCGGACTGGCGAAACGCACGCCGTGGCTGGCGTTTTTCATGCTTGTGTTTACGTTTTCCAGCATTGGCCTGCCGGGGATGAATGGATTCGCGGGTGAGTTTTTGTTGCTGGTAGGCATGTTCCAACGCGCATTTGGTCAAGAAGCAATCGCGGGACATTACAAAGTGGTGGCCGTGCTCGCTGTGCTGGGTGTTGTGCTGGGGGCGTGGTACATGCTGTGGCTGGTGCAGCGGGTGTTCTTTGGGCCGTTGAAAGAACCGAAGTCGGATGATCACGGGCCCGTCGAAGATATGAATTGGCGCGAGATCGCGGCACTTTCGCCGCTCGCGGTGTTTGTGGTTTGGATTGGAATTCAGCCTGGGTTGTTTTTGGAACCGATGAGTGACGATCTTGATAAGTTGACCAAGGCGGCGCAAGAGCGGCTGGATGAACGATTGGAAGAAGCTGTTGCGACGGATGATCCGCGCGATGATGAAATCGTGACAGAATTAACCCACGGATGGCAGAGCGAACCCACGGATAAGAAGGACCGAGATTCATCCGTGGGTTCGCTCTGCCATCCGTGGGCCTCTAATCGTTTGAAAGGAATCGCACGTGACCGTTGACTGGAAAACCGTGATTTGGCTGATGCCGGAGATTTCGCTCGTCGTAATGGCGACGTGGATCTTTCTGTGCGGCACGGTCAAAAAGTGGCAGAACCGGCCTGTGCTCTCGTTCGTTGGGATCGCTTCGTTTTGCGTGGCGGCGTTGTCGCTTTACAAGCAGATTTCGGTTGACGATTGGGTTTACTGGACGGAGTCGTTTAACTGGCTGAAGAATCCGAAGGTGTCGCCGCTTGATGCGGGGCCAGTGGCGATTGATTTTCTAGCCAATTGGTGCCGCTGGATCGCGATCGTGGCGGGAATTCTGCTCGTGCTGATGGGATCGCGGAATGTGGCGAAGCGATTGTCGGCGGAATACCTGGGCACGGTGTTGCTAACCGTCGTCGGACTGATGTTGATCGGCAACGCGGGCGAGATGGTGATGTTATTCTTGGGATTGGAGCTGGTTTCGATTCCGACCTACGTCTTGCTTTTTCTCGGTCGCCACGATCGGTCGTCCGCCGAATCCACGGCCAAGTATTTCTTTTTGAGCATCTTGTCGTCGGCGATTTTGTTGTACGGTTTCAGTTTCTTGTACGGCATTCGTGGGACGACGAGTTTGACTGCGGCAGTTGGTCCAACCGAAGCCATCCTCGGCGCGGAAGGGTTGGCGTTTGGCGAAATTGCGTTGGTGCTGATCGTCGCGGGGATCGCGTTCAAGATCGCGGCCGTGCCGTTTCATTTTTATGCACCGGATGTTTATCAAGGGACGACCAACGCCAACGCAGGTTTGTTGGCCGTGGTGCCGAAGATTGCGGGCGTGGTTGCGCTGCTGCGGATCATGCCGGCCATGTTGCCGTTTGTTGCGGAGTTTGCCTGGCAGTTGACGATTGCACTGGCGCTGCTTTCGATGACGCTGGGCAATGTTTGTGCGCTGTGGCAAAACGATGTGCGACGGATGATGGCGTACTCGTCAATCGCGCACGCAGGGTACATGTTGATCGGTGTGGCGGTGGCGCTGGCGAGTGCATCGACGGGCGGTGTGTCGGCGACGTTGTTTTATTTGAGCGTCTATATGTTTGCGTCGATCGCGACGTTCGCGGCGCTGACATATTTGAGCAGCGACGAGCGGGAGTTGAGTAAGGTTGATGACTTGGCAGGCCTTGGGCGACGGCAGCCGCTCGTGGCGGCAGTGCTGGGACTGGCCATGTTCTCGCTGGCGGGGATTCCGCCGCTGGTTGGGTTTTGGGGAAAGTTCTCGCTGTTCACGAGCGCGGTTTCCGTCGCGATTCATAGCGAGGACGCGCAGCAAGCGAAGTGGTTTGTCGTGTTGGCGATCGTTGGGGCATTGAATGCGGCGGTGGCGGCGGCCTACTACTTGCGCGTTATCGGAACCATGTACTTTCGGTCGGCGACGACCGATGAACCCGCCACGCCACGACCCGGCATGGGGGCGTTCGGAGCCATGTGTGCCTGTGGCGTGCTGCTGTTGGTACTGGGAGTGATGCCAACGAACATGATGCGATTCGCCGACCATGCGGGGCACGCGGTTCAACGGCGGATTCAGACGTCGCAATCGTCGTTTGATAGCAGGCCGAAGGCGACGGCGTTTGACGACAACTGACGTCCGTCGCAGTCTGGGGTATCATGAACGGTGATACTTCGTCAATTGCGTCAAAGGTGCATTTCCATGTCACGTCGTACGATGAGCAATGCGCTGGTCCGTTTGCTGGCCGGGGGTTCGCAGCCAATTTACGTGCTGGATGGTGACCGGAATTTCGTTTACGCGAATGAGGCATTTTTCGAGTGGCTCAAGATCGACGAAGAGGCCTTGCAAGGCACTCGGTTCGATTACCATTCGTGCCCCGAATCTGGCCAAGCCGCGGAGATTGCGGCCAAACTCTGTCCACCGCCCAGTGTGTTTCAGGGCCAGCGCGCGGAGGGCCAGGTATCGTATCAAGACCCATCGGGCGAGGCATCTCATCGGCACGCGGACTTTTTTCCGCTCGGCGGCGGCAATTGCGAATTGGCTGGCGTGATCGCATTCGTTCAATCGGATGAGTTGGTTGAGAGGCACGGTACAGCCGATGTCAACTCGGTCGCCAGCGCCGAGCAACTGCATCAGCAGATCATCGCCTTGCGCGAACAGACCGTCCCACGATACGGATTTGATCGCCTGGTTGGCGAAGGACCGATGATCCGCCGCGTGCGGGAGCAGGTGCGATTTGCTCACGAGTCGCGAGCTCGGACCGTGATTCATGGCCCGCCGGGAAGTGGCCGAGAACATATCGCACGAACAATTCACTACGGCGACAATCCCAAGTCCGCCGGCCGAATCGTGCCCGTGGCTTGTTCGTTGATGGACGCGGAACTCATTCAAGCAACGATTACAAGCGTGTTGCGTTGTGGCGACGAGGACACGGACGACCCGGCGACGCTGTTGTTGCTGGACGTGGATGAGTTGCCGGAGACGGCTCAATATGAGTTGGCGGGATTCTTTAACTTGCCGGGCTTTCAAATTCAAACGCTGTCGACGTCGCGCCACGATCTGATGACGCTGGCCGAGACGGACGCCCTGCGAACGGATCTCGCGGCGGCGTTGAGCACGGTGGTGATCCACATTCCTCCGTTGGCGGAGCGGACGGAAGACATTCCCGCGCTGGCCCAGGCCTTTTTGGAGGAGTTCAACGCGGCGGGCGGCCATCAACTAAGCGGTTTCTCGGCGGCGGCGGTCGACTTGCTGGCCGGCTATGCGTGGCCCAACAACGTGGATGAGTTGATGCAAATGGTTCATGATGCCTGTGCCCGGACGGAAGGCGTGCTGGTGAACACGTGGGATCTGCCGCAGCGAATTCGCTATGCGGCCGAGGCGGCGGCTTATCCGCGTGAGGAAGAAGAAACGATTGTGCTGGACGAGTTTTTGTCGGAGGTCGAGCAGGAACTGATTCGCCGGGCGATGCAGAAGGCAAAAGGAAACAAGACCAAGGCCGCGAAATTGTTGGGCGTCACGCGAGCGCGGCTTCACCGGCGATTGGAGCAGGGTGGTTCCGATGACGATGGCGCGGCGACGTAGACTTCCGAAGTCTAAGAAGACTTCGGCATTTCGCGGGCCGTTGCCAATTGCAGATTGGGCATCTAGGATACGATGCTATGCACAATCCGCGCGTCATCCTTTGCGAAAAAGACGGTCATTGGGCGGTTGCTCTGCGACGTCGGCTGAATGGCGCTTCGGTTCGTGTTTATGAAACTCGCAGTCCAGAGGATTGTTTGGACGCGGTTCAGGCCAGCCCCACGAGTTTTGTGGCGGTTGAGTTGACTCGGAAAAGTGTCGACCGCGTTTATCGTTTGATGGCGGAGATTCATTGTCAGTTTCCGCAAGCACGGATTGTCGCGTTCAGCCAACCAGGGTTGGAATCATTGGATGTAGAAATTCGCGAGGCCGGCGCGGTTCACGTTGTTTATAGTCCCCGCCAGCTAGGCAGTGTGGCAAAACTCGTCGAAAGACACATGGCTTTGTTGCCGATGCCGGAATTGAGTTTACGCGAGAGTGTGATGTCACGGCTGCCTTGGAGCGGGCAGAAGCCGTAGGACGGATTGCCAATCCGTCCATATAGGTGAATCGACGGATTGGCAATCCGTCTTACGAGAAAACTGGAGTGGATTCATGGCCAATGGCCCTTTAAGTCCCGCCGATGTCGAAGCTTGTGTCAACGACTTCAAGGATCCAGAGACCGGCCGAAGTGTCGTTCAAATGGAGCAGGTGCGCGACATTGAAATTGCCGAGACGAGTGTGTCGCTGACTTTGGAATTGACGAGCCATTCCGCGCCGCTGCACGACGAAACGAAGACGGCGATGGAAGCGTTGATCCGCGATCGATTTCCTCAATTGAGCACGGTCACCGTTCATCTTGCCGAGCATCACCGGCCACCGGAACAAGTCGGACAAGTTGGTTTGCGAGCGAAGAATGTCATCGCGGTTGGGTCCGGCAAGGGCGGCGTGGGCAAGAGCACGATCTCGACTTGCCTCGCTTACGCGTTGAAAAAGACCGGTTGCCAAGTTGGCTTGATGGACGCGGATGTTTATGGGCCGAGCATTCCCAAGTTGACGGGCATCTCGGCAGCGCAGGAAGATGTCGCCGGAACGCAAGGGCTCAAGCCCGTGGATTGGAACGGGATTCCGGTGATGTCGATCGGGTTTCTCATCGCGGAAGACCAGGCCGTCGTCTGGCGCGGGCCGATGTTGCACAAGTTGGTCAACGATTTCCTGGGAAGCTGCGATTGGGGTGAACTGGATTATTTGATTGTCGATATGCCTCCGGGCACGGGCGACGTTGCGTTGTCGTTGTCACAGGCGTTGCCCGGCAACACGGGAGCCGTGGTTGTTTGCACGCCGCAGGAAGTTGCTTTGTTGGACGCGGTACGTGCGGTCGATATGCTGGACAAGGTCCAAGTGCCGGTGTTGGGAATTGTGGAAAACATGAGCGGTTTTGTGTGTCCCGATTGCAACAAACGATATGACATCTTTGGAAGTGGTGGAGCGCGCGAAGCGGCAGAGGAACTTGGTGTGCCTTGTTTGGGTGAAGTGCCAATCAATATTCAGATTCGTGAGCGCGGGGATGCCGGCTCGTCGGCCGCGAACTTAGACGATCCGATCGTCGCGCCGCATCTGGAACAGTTGGCTTACCAACTGTCAAAACACCTTGCTGAAAGGGCAGCGAAGTCGCCGCCCCAAGCTTCGTTGCCGGTGCTTTAGTTTGTTGGAGTTCAGCCTTTAGGCTGTCTTAATTTGTGACATGAAAGACACGCTAAATCGTGGACTCCAACGGGTCGCTAGCATGAGCGCAAAATATAGAGCCGACTGAACTTGTGTTCGGTCGGCTCTTTCTCGTCGGAATCAGGTCAGAGTGTAATTCTGAGGCCCAGTGAAGCGGACTACTTCTTCTTCTTAGCAGCCTTCTTCTTGGCGGCCTTCTTCTTTGGAGCAGCCTTCTTCTTGGCGGCCTTCTTCTTAGCAGCCTTCTTCTTGGGCGCTGCCTTCTTCTTAGCAGCTTTCTTCTTCTTGGCCACAGCACGTCCTCCGTAAAAAAAGTTGGGGCGAGATGGATCTCAAGGACTTCCAGTTTCCTTAAAGCCTCCGAGCACATCCCACCAGCACTCTAAAAAACCACTTCCCAAACAGATGGGTGCTTTGTTCAAAACGTTGATTGATAGATCAACAAACAAAACATTTAGTGGTACCAATACTCCTTATCAGTTCTCACTCGCTTCTGTGCCTTCGATGTGATTTGCATCGTTGTGCAAACTTGTTTGAATTGTGCAAATCCGTTCGCTCATCCTGTCTTACGTATCACACACAAATTATCTTCTCGATTGCTTGCATTCCGTCAATAGCAAACAGAAAAAACTTGCGAAAATTTTCCGTGAGGTGTCCGTCGATGAATGGTTGATGAAAGCGATTGAAAACGTCGACGCACTATTCATCGATCACGTTTGTTTCACTCACCATTCGCGTTGATGTTCCGCGTTGTGTGATCACCGTGTTGCAAGATTCGTCCATGCGACATCGCGGCGCGATGTCAATAGAATGAAACGCAAGTGTCATCGTGATACCGCGCGGCCGGTTGCTCTTGTCGTTGATTAAAACCAAACATGCGTCTGTAGTGTGGACGCAATCTGCGCAGTCGAATCCAACGCGACAACGACGATTTATACGTAAATTCAGGCATTTTTTCGCTCTGCTCTCCTTCAAACCACGCACTCAAAATCTTGCGCCACGCGCTGGACATTGCCCCGCGGCGAATGTGAACGGGATCGAATCCATACCAATCGCGGCGCGGTTTGACGATGGCTGCATGAAATTCTTTTGCCAACTCAATGACCTCATCATTGAGTTGCAACGAACGTTCAATCGCATCTTGGTATTGTAATCGGCTGCTCGGAAACAACATCGATCGCAGCATCGCGAAACGACAAGCGCCAAGTTTTTTGATGGTCTCAAGAGGCAATTCGGTGACGATAATTTTTTCAGAAAAATCGGAAACTTTTTCCAAGCATTCGCCAACCCAACCTCGAATTTGCTTCACCGAAGCGCCAAACAATAAGTCGTTGCCGATGTCTGTTAGCAGCGAAGCGGTGGTTGCGGGAGGTCGTTTTTCCAGCGCGTCCCAAATGCCACAGGACAAGATGCCGGGAAGCACGCGCCAAAGAACGCGCGATGCGCCGCGGCCGTAAGACCGTCCGTGTGCGGCCGTGGTGATGAAGTCGAGGGGGCTGCCCCACAGCTTGCGGGAGATTTCAAATACAGGGGAAATACCCCGTATCAGATTGCTCGCCCCCAACAGGACGACTCGCCTTGGCGGGAACTCTTTTTGCGCGGTATTGTCGGCCATTTGCGGTTACTAGGGCCGTCCGCCGCCGCCGCCCCAAGGACCGCCGCCACCGAATCCACCGCCCGAGATTTGTTGGATGTTCATGTAGCTGGAATAGGCCAGCACGCCAAACATCAGCGCCATAAAGAGACTTTGCATCACAATCAAGGCAAAGATCGCGATCGCGGCTCCTGAGTAAACAGACAGCCAAAGTGACTTGCGAACACCTTCCCACGGATCCTTTTTTGTAAACAACTCGCGCGCGATTTGCCCGCCATCGAGTGGATAGACCGGCAATAGATTGAGCACGGCCCAAAAGATGTTGATCCACAGCAAGCAGAGGACCAGTTCTTGGAGATAGGTATTTGTCGTATTCAAATCGTTTTCCGGAAGTTGTCCAATCGGAAACGGAAAGACACCCCCAATGTAAATGAGCGAAATCGTTCCACCGGATGCGATCAGCAAGCCGATGACAATTCCGGCGAGGGCAAGTTGAGCGGCAGGACCGGCCGCCGAGATGATTATCTGGTCAAACGAGTTTCGACCTTTTGTAAAGCCCGTTCCAAAGGGTCCCGAGTCCGCAATCGCAAGGCCGCCCATCATATACAGAACAATGCGGGGCGATTCGCCGAACCGGCGCATGGTGAAGGCATGGCCCAATTCGTGGACCAGGATCGAAAAAAACATGCTGCCGACCCAGATCAAAACGTAAAAGCCATCGTCCATCCGGCGCGAACCGAGAATCAGCGCTGCGAGCCAAAAGAAGGGATGCACACGAACCGGAAACCCGGCAAAGGTGAAATTGACGTCATACGGGGTTCGCGGTGGTTCTGCTAAGAACACGTTTCGTTTCCGTGAGTGGTCATATTTCTGTCCCTTAATTTTTCTGTCCGATACGAATGGGCGGACAGAAAAATTAAGGGACAGAAATATGAATTTGGTTGGGGCGCTGCTGCGCCATGAAACAGCTAGTTCAACTTCCTGGATACAATTTTACGCAGCGAGAGGCGATCGTCGAGCGGGCTGATGCAGTTCGCGCAGGATGTACTCCGCCGCCGCTTGCGATGCGCCGGGTTTGCAAAAGCCTTTTTTCAACTCCGCTAACTGGGCAACTCGCTCCTCGCGCTGACTTGCATCGGTCAGCCAGACCGCGATGTGATGGGCGATGTTTTCCGACTTGACCTGCGTTGTGAAGTATTCCGGAAAGGGCACTCGTTCCGCACCGTCGGCATCGGGGTCGAACAACTGGCGGCTATGGGCTTCGATGTTATCCGTATAAAGCAGATTGACCAACGTGATGTATTTCACGCGTCTGAGCAACGCTTGGGCAATCCATCCAAACCAGGAGATCTTGTAGTGAATGACCGTTGGTTTTTCGTGATAGAGCAGTTCCAGCGAAACCGACCCAGAGCAGGCCATGCAACAGGTTGCCAATCGAATGAGTTCTGGAGTCCGCCCGACGAAGATGTCCAGGTCGAGGCTGCGTTTTTCACAAGCTTCGCGGGCCATGTGAGCTTGCGCCGCGTTGAAGCTGGCGATGGCGAATCGAACGTCGCCAACACGCTCGCCGACTCGCTGGGCCGCCGCAAGCAATGTGTCTAGATTGTTCGTCACCTCTTGTCGCCGCGAGCCTGGCAAGATCGTGACCAGCGGCCGCGGGTCACGCTCGTATCCATTGACAAACGAATGGTCGATCTTTTGACGGACCATTTCATCGAAATAGGGATGGCCGATGTATGTGGCGTTGCAATCCCGCTCTTGATACCACGTGGCTTCAAACGGCAGCTTGCAAAGGACATGGTCCACCAGCCGGCGCATTTTCTTCACGCGCCAAGATCCCCAACCCCACATCTGCGGCGCGCCGTAGTAAAACACAGGAATGTTGTACTTCTTGGCCTTGCGTGCGATCCACCAGTTAAAACCTGGATAGTCAATCAACACGACCGCATCAACTTCATTGTCGCGGAGATACTGATCGGCTTGTCTGAGCAGCAGCCAGAAGCGATGGATGTTCAACAACACGTGGAGCACCCACATGACCGCCAGCTTGGTGAGATCCTCGTGCAACTCGCAACCCGCGGCCGCCATCTTCGGACCGCCGTAACCGACGCATTCCATTTCTGGGTTGATCTCGCGCAAGTCATGGATCAAGTTGGCCCCGTGTAAATCGCCGCTTGGCTCGCCCACCGAAAAGAAGATTCTCATGTTCACGCCGACTTTCGTAACTCATCATGCGTTGCTTGAGCGAGTGTGAACGCTTGCTCACAGCCAAGTTCGGTCGCTGTAAACTGTCGCCAGCGTTGCTTGAGCCACCAGGCACACAACAGATCACCGGGATTTGGCCATGAATCCGCGAGCGGTTTGCCTTGTCCCGTGGTTTCGACAACGATCTCGCCAATGCGATAGCCTCGCATGGACGCGAATGTGCCGAGGTAACGCGTCATGCCTCGCGCGAGTTCGATCCCCGCGAGCGCTTCACTCCGGGCCGCCCAAAACGTCGAACCAAGAACGCGCGTCTCCAGTCCCAACAAGAACCAACGCGGAATTCTCGTGAATCGATTCCAAAGCTTTTGGGGGCCGCTCAAACGAGGACGACCGAAAACCACGTCCAGGTGCCGGAGTGCGTCGAGCAGATTCTCGATTTCGCATGTGGGAAAGCGGTCGCCGGGCTCAATCGTGACGATTGTCTGTCCGCGCGCGGCCAGCAAACCGGCCGAGACAGCGGCACTCAGCCCCAATGGGCGATCGAGTTGGATCACGCGCAAAGCTGGCATTTGCGTTAGCAACAGATTGAGCTTTTGCACATCGTCTGTGTTGGATGCATCGTCAATGACAATGACTTCGAAAGACGATCGAATCCGATCCATCGTGTCGCATAGGTCTGGCAGTTTCGCAGCGACCTGATCGGCAGTGTTGCGTTGCGGAAGTAGAATGGATGTTTTGATCATCCTGGGAGACTCATCGATAATCAATGGTTCAAAAAGGGGTCAGGCACCTTTTGTGCGAAGCACCCTTCGGGTTGTTACGGCAAAAGTGCCTGACCCCTTTTTGCTTTTTGTCGTGTCAGCCAAAATTGGGGGCGAAGTATCCCAAAATGCTGGCAGCAAGCATAGATCAGTTTAAAGGTTGCATTTGCCGTGGTCATGGACTCTGTGGTTTCCTGGCTTCAGCGAACACTCATCTTGTGGCTTGTTCTGACGTCGTACATCGCCTTGAAATGGACCGAGTGGTTTCCGGCAGCGATTGATCCATTTAGCCCAGAGGTTTTCACCAACAACCATCTTTACGCCTCGATCGCGGTGACCATGCTGGCCGTTGGACTGTTGCTGCCGCGTGATGAAGTTCAAAACGTCATTCGACGATGGCCGATGGTGTTGGCGGGAACGGCAGTTCAATATATTTCGATGCCGCTGTTGGCGATGTTGGTCGCCAAGATCTGGGGCTTTCAAGACAGCCAACTGATCGGAGTGATCATCGTTGGTTGTGTGCCTGGTGCGATGGCGTCCAACGTGTTGACGATGAACGCGGGCGGCAACGTCAGTTATTCTGTCAGTTTGACGTCGAGTGCCACGTTGCTTTCGCCGATCGCCGTACCCATCGCACTTTGGGCAACCTTGTCAGGGGACGGCAAAGTGACCCCTGGCATGCTGTTGCAATCGAGCATGTTTTTGTTGATGACCGTGGTGGTGCCGGTCGTCGTGGGCCACTTGATCGCGCGCCGTTGTCCGAGCTGCGAACGGCAATTCAAGGTGTGGGGCACGTTGACCGCGAATTTGGTGATCCTGTTAATTATTGCCGCGGTAGTCGGTCGAACGCGGCAACATTTAGCTGTCTATGATTTGAGAGTCTTGTGGGCGTTGCTGGTGATCAACATCGTGGGATACGCGGTCGGATATTTTGCGGGACGGGTGATAGGAATGCCCGAAGCGATGCGGCGGGCGATCACGCTGGAAGTCGGGATGCAGAACGCGGGCGTCGGCACGGCACTCGCCATGAAACTGTTCGATGCTCAGACTGCCCTCGCTCCGGCACTCTACACCTTTGGATGCATGTTGACAGGAACAATTTTGGCAGGTGTGTGGTCGTTGCAGCCGATTGAATCAATGACGAATGACGAAATACCCGTGGGAGAAATGACGAATGACGAAATACCCGTGGGAGAAATGACGAATGACGAAATACCCAATGACGAAGGAAATCCGAAATCCGAATGACCTCTTTCGGAATTCGTGCTTCGTCATTCTTTCGTCATTGCGTACTTGGGTATTTCGCCACTTACTAATCCGACTGTTTGACTTCGATGAAGAATTGTAGGGAACGCCCTCTGTGGCGTTCCGGGAAACGCAAAAAGACGTGGTTTTCGCACCTTCGCGGAACGCCACAGAGGGCGTTCCCTACATAAGTCAAACAGTCGAACTAAGCGTCCATCAGAACCACCGCCGGATCCTGACTGACTGCGGAGAGCGTTGGCAAGTAGCTGCCGATGGCCGCGATGATCGGAGCACCCACGATCGTTGCAACGATGATGAGATAGTCCAGTTGGATGTAGGCTTCCGCGATGTTCATGGCCGCGCAAACGTTCAGCGCGATCGCACAGCCAATTGCCGCGCCGCTAATTCCGCCCAGCAGTCCCAGCAACGCCGATTTGCCCATAAACAGGCCGATGACATAGACCGACCCTTTTCCCAAGGCCCGCAGCAGGCCAATTTCCGTGCGACGTTCACGCACATTGAGCCAGGTCATCAATCCAACAAACAGTGCGGATGCAAGAATAATGGCCGGAGTGGTGACAAAGACCAGGCTGTTCAAAATCGACATTTGCCGGTCGCGTCCTTCGCGTTGTCGATCGAGCTTCGCCGCGACGCGTTCGTGGCTCGCTTTGGCCCGCTCGAAACTGGCTTTGACTCGCAACTGGTTTGCTTTCACGTGTGTGTGGTTGGTTATGGCGCGCTGGTGGTTTTCTTTGGCACGCTCTTGGTTTGCTTTGACACGTTCCTGGTTTTTTCGGACGTGTTCGAGGGCCGTTTCGATGAGGGCCGTTTGTTGCTGTCGTTTTTCCTCAACCAGATCGCGTTGCTTTTCGCGAGCTTCGGCTCTTGATTTGAACTCGGTCACTTTCGTGTCCTTCAGCACGCCTTCCAACTCGGCCCGGATCACGGACAGCCGGTCGCCTTTGCATTTGCAATTCAGCGCCATGATCTGATTGATCAGCCCTTCTTTGTCGGCAATCTTTTGTGCGTCCTTCAGATCGACCAGCAATTGGACATCTTGCAGGCCGCCGAACTCGGGCATGATTTTCGCAATCGTTAGCTCGACATCGTTCACGCTGATCTTGTCGCCTTCCTTGTGATCGCCGGCCAGTTCGGAACCGACGATAACCGTGCCAGGTTCAACGGGCTTGACCATGTGCGGCTTTTCCTCGTTCTTTTGAGACTCAGTCAACACCGGTTTGGTCCCGACCAACAAGACCGTACGATCGTTCCACTTCATCTTGTGTTGCAGCATCGCGACGACATGCACAATGGTCTCGATCGAAGGTGCCTCGGCCAGGCGATGGACATATTCCTCGTCGAATTCTTTGGCGACAAAGTCCGTGTAGAGGCTGCCCATGTTGGTGTCTTTGTGAACGATCCGCAGATTCACACCCAAGTCGCGCATGATGCGTTTCGTCTGTTTGTCCATCTCGGCCAGCAGACGATTCGTTTCGTCTTGCATCCCCGCAATCTTGGTCTGCAAGTCGTCTGCTTCCTTTTGTATTTCGACGGCCTCATTCTGCAGCTGATCGGCTTCTTTCTGCAAATCGTTCGCTTCATTCTGTAACTCGTCGGCCCCTTTCTGAAGCTCGTCGGCTTCTGCCTTATGGCCGTCGGCTTCAGCGAGCAATTGGTCTGCTTCACCTTTCAACACGTCCAGTTCTTTCTTCGTGTCGGATGCATAACCGGCGATGATCGTCGGTCCCGAAACAAACATCGCCGCAGCCGTCGCCACGGCCAGCATACTGAGAATGAAGTTAATCGGACGGCATTTGATCTCGGCGAGGATTAGTTTTGATGTGCTCATAGTGCGTTGGGAGGCAAGATTGTGGTGTGCTTTAACTCAGCAGCATTGTAGCCTATTTCGCTCACACTAAATATCGTCCAGCACGGTCGAAAGGTGATCAACAGGCGGAGCGGACCTACTGGCAGCTATTTCTTGTCGAGTTCTGCCCGGCGCTTCACGTCTTTGGGGTGCTTGGAGAACGATTCGAACACGTCGCCCACAACTTGGTCCGCCAGACGACTGAGTTCACTCAGGATGATCGGCTCGGCTTCGGGCGCCAGCTTGGACGTGTTGGGTTCGTATCCGCCGACCTCGTAGGCATCCGCCGTGGCGATGTAGCCCAAGTTACCGTTTGCGTAACCGATGATGATCGGCGTCGCTCGATCGGCAATCGCGGTTTCAAGTTTGAAGCCGTACTCGACCATCGGTTCGCCCGGCATCGTCAGCAATAAGTATGGGCCGATCTTCATCGCTTGCAACTCGGCGGACAGTCGTGCCTCTTTACCCGGCAGCGACACAACCGAACGAGCCACTCGGATCGCGTAATACGACGGTCGCTCGCGCAACCGTTCTCGCGTCACACCGCGAGCCAACGTGCGCACGACTGCACCTCCCAAGTCGCGGCCCGCCCACTGAATGTCTGCTTCGTCCGCACAGCGATATGGGTATCCGGGCAAATTCGGCCGGATATCGCCCGCGCAGCCTTGCAAGAACAGCGAATTCGTTTTTCCGCCGTAACACATTTCTACGAAGGACTGGGCTTCGCCCGGAAAATCTGCGCTCATTCTTGGGTAGCCGTTCGGATATGGCCGCGATCCCTTGTCGCCCCATGTAAAGAAACACGGATGACAAACGGCGTGCATGACCACGGCCAGCGGCGTCAGCGAACGGCCGTCGTCGAAACGCAGCACTTTGACACGTTGATCGTTCGGGCCGTCCGGATTCAGCCGCACGACTGCTCGACCGTTGACCACCTTGCGGCGGTTAATGCTGAACCCGATCCGATCCTCGCCATAGCCGACCGTGACACTTCGCATGTTATCGGCGGCCTGCTTGGCTGCCTCGCCCAACTTGTCAATCAATTCACGGCCCCACTTCGAATCGGGGTCGTAGCCTGGCCCCGAATGATTGTGTGATGCCGCGACCATGATGTTTCCCGCCGGGACATCTGCCTGCTTCTCGATGCGCTGCCGCGCAAGCATCACCATTTCGTCCCAAGCGCCAATCGTGTCGAGTGTGACGATGGCTGCTCTTGTCTCGCCATCGTCCAACACCAGCACACCGGCTCGTAGCGGATCGCGGACACCAAAGACCTTGCGCCGATGCCCCGTCACCATCACTCCGTCAGTCTCCGCCGGCGTAATGTCGACTTTCGCCACGCCGGCCCGCAAGTTCGACTGGACGGGAAACTGACCATCTTTTATTTCGTCAGCCACCGCGACAAAGTGAACGAGGCTGACGGCGATGCTCAAGAGTGTGAAAATCGAATTGGGTGAATTCATGACACTGAAGCTCCAACAGCGAATTATAGAAACATCACAACGGGATTTGCGAGAATTCCGTTGTGCCAGTCTTCTCTGAAGTCTCACGAATTCATCCACAGTACCAGTTATCAATCGATAATCAATTCGGTCTGCGTCCGGCGAAGGCAGGAGGTCATGAAAGTCGAGGGACAGTGTGGGGTAATGGCCAGCAAGCCCTCGATCGGTGACGTTTGTAAGTCTTGGGTTCCAGGGCGCAGCTCTCGAATATCCATTAGTTACATGATTTAGGGATCAATTCACCGCCAGAAATCGTCTATAATGAATTGTGTGGCGTCACGTGGCGCAATCATTCCCACCGATCGCTGCTAACATTTGTGGACAAAACAAGTTAGGCAAATCATGGCTACGGACACAGCAACCGCACCACCGGTTCCGCCGCCTGCTCCGGCGACCGTGGAATCGTCCAATCAGCGGTTTATTGAACAGCAACTTCGCAAGACCAGTCTGCATGTGAAATTGGTCGACCTGTTCGGCGGGTTGATGCTGTTGGCGGCGGTTTCGTTGTTGTTCTTGTTGACCGTGGCCGTGGTCGATGCATGGGTGTTCGAACTGGGCAACATCGGGCGGTTGTTGGCCATGTTGGTACTGGCGAGTTTTGCGATCACTTATGTGATGGCTTACATTGGCCCGCTTTTCTATCGGCAAGTGAATCCCCAGTTCGCCGCGCGGATGATTGAGGAGAGCGAGCCGACGTTGAAGAACAGCGTCATCAACTTCCTCACGTTTCAGTCCAGCGAAACGCCAGCGAACCAGGTTGTCTATCAAGCCCTGGAGCAACGTGCAGCGACCGATCTGTCGCATGTGCCGGTCGAATCGACTGTGGATCGTTCGAAGTTGATCCGAGTTGGTTATGTGCTGGCCGCGATCATGATCCTTTGCGGGCTGTACAAAATCTTGTCGCCCAAAGATCCGTTTCAAACGTTCGCTCGGATCATGGCTCCGTTTTCCGAAATCAACCGGCCGGCGCGCGTGTCGATTGTCAGTGTCACGCCCGGCGATGTCCAAGTGTTTCGCGGCGAAATGGTCAAGATCACGGCGACGCTGGATGGTCTGAACAGCACGGATGCCGTCCAAGTGTTGTACTCGACGGAAGACGGTCAGACGATCGACGCGGAAGTTGAGATGACCGCCGTGGGAACGAGCGACCGGGAGTTCAAGTGCACGCTCGACGGCGACGGTTCGGGAATCCAGCAGACGATCGAGTATCGAGTGTTTGCGGGCGACGCCGTTTCGGAGGCTTATCAAATCACGATGCTCGCCACGCCGACAATGGTTGTCGAGAGCGTGGAGTATGACTATCCCGACTACACCCAACGACCCAATCACACTGGTCGACAGGGTGACATCAAAGCACTCGAAGGAACTCTGGTCCGGCTGGCTTGCCGCACAAATCACAAAATCAAAGCGGCGTACATCGAATTAAATCCCAATGCCAAAAGCTCCAGCGCGGCCGAGATCCAACGTGTGACCGTTCCCATGACGGCCACGCAGTTCGAGGCGACGGGACAGTTTACGCTGGCGATGCTCAAAGACGGCCGCACGCCCAAGCAACAGAATTACCGTGTGCATTTTGTCAGCGTCGACGACCATCGCAACGAGAACCCGACGCTGCATCGGATTGAAGTGACCCCTGACCTGGGACCGGAAGTTCAGATCCTCAAGCCGACGACCGATTTGATCGAAGTCCCCGAAAACAGCAAGACGATGATGGATGTCCGCGGGATCGATCCGGATTATGGACTGAGCAAGATCACGCTGAAGTTCGATCGAATTCCACCAGAGACGCTGTTTGAGAATGAAGTCGGACGCAAGGGGCAAGTCGTCGTCAGCTATGACTTCGTGCCGCGAGCGCTGGGGTTGTCAGCGGGCGATGTCGTCGAGTACTACGCCCAGGCGAGTGACAATAAAAGGTTTGCCGATGGACGACCAAATGCCAACGTTTCCCGCACGGATTTTGATTACATCATCCGGGTCACGGCCGCCGACGAACGTCTGGAAAAACGGCCACGAGACGGGGGTCCAATGGATGAACCAACCGAGGATGATACTGGAAGTGAATCCGGCGGCGACAAAACCGACATCGACCCATCCGGCAAACCGCCCAAGAGTGATGGGGACGATTCGCGGGACGGTTCCGAAGACGGCGAATTGGACAAAGGCGACGACGGTGAAAAATCTGATTCCGACGGCGGTGGTACGGCAGGCAGCAATCCCGATCCAAGTGACGGAAGTGAGAGCGGTTCGGAAGGCAGCAAATCGAGCGGCCAAAGCACATCGGGTGACAGTGGGAATGCGAGCAACGACGGCACCTCCAGCGGCAGTGATACCGATTCGGGGTCGCGTGGCAATGCATCGAGCGAGTCCAACGGCGGCGAGCCCAGTGATTCAAAGGGTGCGGGCCGCGGCAGCCGACGTGCGTCCGACGAACCTCTGCACGACGGCGAAGTGGTCGAACGAATCAACGATTACGTCGAACGCAAGAAAAAAGAAAGCGGCAAGTCGGAAGAAGAGGGTGACGGCAGTGAATCCAAAGGTGATCCATCGGGCGAAGGTGAAGGTTCAAAACCAGCCAACAGCGAACGAACAAACGGCGGCCCCAAAGATCAAACGAAGAAATCGGACGGCTCCAACTCAACGACGGAAAGCAAGAGTGACGACCCGTCGAATTCGTCGAACAACGCTGGCACCGGCGAGAAGAAACCAAACGGCGGATCCGACGCATCGGACATGAATTCTGGCGCGAACGACAATTCCACGGAACAGAACCCATCAGACAGCGGCAACAAGAAGGATGGCTCGTCTGGTGCGGAAAACGGCGGCAACAAAAAGAATGGAAACGAACCGGGCGACGAGAGTGGATCGAATCCGACCAAAAGTGGCCAGCCGATGAATCAACCATCCAATGGCGGCAACAACTCGTCGGACAACAAGAATTCGAGTGGCGAGCAAAAGCAAGACGACGCAAACAAATCAGGTGGGTCGGGCGGTGACAAGCCCTCTGGTGGCGACAAACCTGGTGGTCAAGAAAAGAAACCCGGCAGCAACGGCAACACAGGCCAGCAAAAAGACGGCGGTCAATCGGGCGACAACGCGCAGCAACCAAAGGACGGTTCCAAGCCAGGTGGCGGCAGCGAATCAAAATCGGGCGGTCAGAAGCCCGGCGGTGAGAAGAAAGATCAGGGCAAGTCGGGTGGTGGCGGTTCCAAGAACGACAGCGGTTCGCCCAAACCGCAAGAAGGTGGAAAAGAGCGTGGCGGCAAACAGCCCAAACCGGGTTCGCAAAAACCTGGCGGCGAGTCAAAGTCGCCTGGCCAAGGCAAGAAGAATTCGTCCGGCAACAAAGGCCAAGACGAAGGCGATCGTAAGGGTGGCGGCGGCGCTGGCGGCGGTCAAAAGAGCGGTGGTGCTGGCAAAGATTCCGGTGGTGGAACCAATCCGTCTGATGATGGTTCTGGTACATCCAATGAGGAAGGCACAGGTGAAACTGGCGAACGTCCAGGCACTCAAGAGCAGTCCGATCAGAAGACAGGTTCCCGTGGTTCCGAGTCCGGCGAAGGCGGATCGTCGCGCAAAAGTCCGACAGGGGATCAGAAGTCAGACTCCGGCGGCGATCAAGTCGGCCGCAAAGGCGGCAGTCCCTTTGGCGGCGGCGGTCAGGGTGATGCCGATTTGACCCAAGTACCGCGTGCGGGTGAAGTTGCGGACCGTGACGATGGTAATTTGGAATACGCTCGCAAGGCCACCGACCTGGCACTGGACCATCTCAAGGACCAGAAAGACAATCCCGACCGTGAATTGCTCGACGAACTGAAGATGACCGAAGAGGACCTCAGCAAGTTCCGCGAACGTTACGAGCGTTTGATGCGTAATGCGAAAAAGACTCCAGAAGGCAAAAGGGAGCTGGATGAATCGCTCCGCAGCCTGGGGTTGCGACCGAATCGCGATAAGCGGCGTTCGCGTACCACGCCTGACGATCTTTTCAAAGACCATGCAGATGCCGGTCAGTCGAGTCGTCCGCCGGCCAAGTATGCGGACGAGTTTAACGCCGCCAACAAAGGCATCAGTCGCGCCGGTAACAAATGAGATAGGTTGCTCCCGCCGACCTACGTCTGCAATGTCCGACATCACGCCCCGGTACCTGGTACCGTTCCATCCCAAACAACTTCCACACTTCTTTGCCGACGTGCTGATCGTCGGCGGCGGGCTCGCGGGGTTGCGCGCCGCCATCGGAGTCGATCCGAAGCTGACCGTCCTCGTCATTACCAAGGACGAGTTGAAGCAGTCCAACAGCAACTACGCTCAAGGCGGCATCGCGGGCGTGTTGGGACCGGATGATCGTTTCGAGAATCACGTCCAAGACACGCTCGTTGCCGGCGGATCTTTGTGTGTCGAAGACGTCGTCGAAATGGTCGTACGCGAAGCGCCGGACCGGATCAACGAGCTGATTCAATGGGGAACGAATTTTGACGAGGAACAAGGCTCGTTGATGCTTGGCCGCGAAGGTGGTCACAGCCATCATCGCGTCGTGCATGCGTTGGGCGACAAGACGGGCAAGGAAATCATGCGAGCGGTGATCAACCGCACGCGACGGTTGCGAAACGTT
Organism: uncultured Pirellulaceae bacterium; assembly: GCA_964343305.1. Classification (GTDB taxonomy): domain Bacteria; phylum Planctomycetota; class Planctomycetia; order Pirellulales; family Pirellulaceae; genus CAYFJO01. The sequence goes on from CAYFJO010000024.1 coordinate 38,155, forward strand.
CAGATTTGGGAGAATACGTTTACGCTCGATCTCTTGACGCACGAGGGGCAATGTCGCGGTGCGGTCACAGCAGACGAGCATGGAAAAAAGACAATGGTGTGGGCCAAGCAAACGATCGTCTGCACCGGTGGTGCCGGCCAACTTTATCGTGAAACCACCAACCCGATGGTCGCAACCGGCGACGGGCACGCGATCGCCTATCGTGCCGGGGCGGAACTGCGCGACATGGAATTCATGCAGTTCCACCCAACCGTTCTGTACATCGCTGGCAGCAGCCGAAGCTTGATCACCGAAGCAGTCCGTGGCGAAGGAGCCCATCTGGTCGATCGTCACGGCCATCGATTCATGAACGACTATGACAGTCGCGGCGACTTGGCCCCGCGAGACATTGTTTCGCAATCCATCGTCAGCCAGATGGAAAAGACCAAGCATCCGTCGGTCTATCTGGATCTCAGCCACTTGGAACCGGAGTTCGTGCGGAGTCGATTTCCCGGCATTTGTGCCGCGTGTCAGAAGTTCGGCATCGACGTCACGCGCGAGCAAATCCCTGTGCGACCTGGTGCCCACTACATGATCGGCGGGGTCACGGTGGATACGGACGGGCGCACCACGGTGCCAGGATTGTGGGCCGCGGGTGAAGTTTCTTCCAGCGGACTGCACGGCGCGAACCGCCTGGCATCGAACAGCCTTTTGGAAGGACTGGTTTACGGTGCCCACGCCGGACGAGAGGCGTCCCAGGCCGCCGCGGAAATGGACGATCATTATCAAGCGCTGCCGCTGGAGAATCCTCCGATCGACCGGACCTCCGAGTCGCTCGACATTTCCGACATTTCCAATTCGCTCAAGAGCCTGTTGTGGCGGTCCGCGGGTGTGCGGCGAAACAAAGACCAACTTGCCGATGCGCTCGACACGATCGACAATTGGCAGCGTTACGTTCTCGTTCAACAGTTCGAGGATCCACGCGGCTGGGAATTGCAGAATATGGTGACCATCGCCAAAATCGTCGTCGCGTCGGCGTTGTCGCGGGAAGAATCGCGCGGCGTTCATTTGCGGACCGACTTTCCAGATCGCGACGACGAATATTGGGATCGTCACGTTTGTTTTCAACGCACTGCCTAGGAACACTATGGCCGAAGAATCAACCCAAGACACGAGCAACGATGCCGGCAATGACAACGACGCGATGATCGAAGCGATTGGTCTGTCGAAGTTCTACGGCATCTTTGCCGCCACGCGGGACGTGTCGTTCAAAGTCCGGCGCGGGGAAGTGGTTGCGTTCCTCGGACCCAATGGTGCGGGCAAGAGTACGACGATGAAGATCTTGACGGGCTACCTTTCGCCGTCCGAAGGCGTAGCACGCATCGCGGGCTACGACATGTCCGTCGACCGGCTGGCCGGATCGGCGCATTTGGGATACTTGCCGGAAAATGGTCCGCTCTATCCCGACATGACACCCAGTTCGCTGCTCGAATTCTTTGCCGAAGCGCGCGGGTTGAGTCCCGAACGTCGCGGCGAGCGCATCGATGCGGTCATGGAACTTTGTAACTTGAGCACCGTGTTTCACAAACCGATCAGCAAACTTTCCAAGGGTTTTCGCCAGCGCGTTGGATTGGCTCAGTCGTTGATCCATGAGCCGGACGTCTTGATTTTGGATGAACCGACCGCCGGGCTGGACCCGAACCAAATCCGCGATGTGCGAACAACGATCCGCAAACTGGGCGAAGAAAAAACGATCATGCTGTCGACGCACATCCTTCAAGAGGTCGAAGCCATGTGCGATCGCGTGATCTTGATCAACGAAGGCCGTGTGGTGTACGACGGCGACGTCGCAGGATTAAAGGAAGGCCGAGACCGTTTGGAAGACGCGTTTCACGAGATGACGACCAGTGGCGTGTAGGAAATGACAAATGAAGAAATACCCAATGACGAAGGAAATCCGAATTCCGAATGACCAAATGATCTGGGCGGCGAGAGCCAACGGAAGCGAGAATTCGTGCTTCGGGTTTCGTCATTCTTTCGTCATTGGGTATTTCTTCATTCGTCATTTTTGAAGTGGACCTTACAACCCAAGGAAACTTGCAAAACCAATGGACTTTTTTGTCGACTTGTTTGACATTTTGTTTCGCGATCTGATCTTCGTGGGACTGCTGATCCTGTTGATGCTGCCGGTGGCGATGTACAAGGTGGCGTCGTTCGCTGTTCTCAAGCGAAACTTCATCGGCTATTTCAACAATCCGACGGGCTACGTATTTCTCTGCCTGTTTGTGTTGCTGACATCGTTTGCGGCGTTTTGGCCGCACGAGTTCTTCAACTCTAATATGGCAACGTTGGACCAACTGAACGAGTTTTTGCCCTACATTATGCTGATCTTCATCCCGGCGATCACAATGAGTATCTGGGCGGAAGAGCGCAGGCAGGGAACGGACGAGTTGCTGTTGACCATCCCCGCGGGTGACTTTGACATCGTCTTGGGAAAATATCTTGCGGCGGCGGCCATCTTCACGGCGTCCTTATTATTCTCGGAGCTGGCGAACTTCTTTGTTCTCAACACGGTGGCGATGGGCGGCGTGGACGTTGGTTTGTTTTTCACAACCTACATGGGCTTTTGGTTGATCGGTCTGGCGATGCTGTCCATCGGCATGGTGGCTTCGTTTTTGACCAGAAACCTGACCGTCGGGTTTATCCTCGGCGCGGCGTTTAACGCACCCTTGGTGTTCGCCTTCAATGCGGACGTGATTATTGGATCGACCGACATCGCCCAAGTGGTTCGCTCGTGGAGCGTGTACGCCCAGTTCGAAGACTTTGGACGCGGCGTCATCAGCATTTCTTCTGTCGTTTACTTTGCCACAATCGTGGCAGTGGGAATGTACCTGAGCATGATTTTGATCGGCCGCCGCCACTGGGTCGATGGCAAGGCGGCGAACGCTCAACTCCTGCATTACGTCGCTCGTTCTTTGTCGTTGGGCGGATTTGCCATTGCCGCGACGATCTTTTTCACGAACAACGACTGGGTTCGCTACGACGCTTCGACGCAAAAAATCAGCTCGCTGTCCGAATCGACGAGGCGGTTGATCAGCAAATTGGATCTGAAACGTCCCGTGGAAATTGACGCTTATATCAGCCGAACGTTGCCCGAATCCTTTATCAGAATCCAATACGACATGGTGGCGCTGCTTGACGAACTGCGGGCCAACGGTGGCGGCAAAGTGATCGTCAACATCCACGATGACATGGAAGCCTTCAGCATCAAGGCCAAAGACGCCCAGGATCGGCATGGCATTCGTCCGATCACCGTGCAGACCGTGGCCCACGGTTCACTCGCCTCGCAACAGGTCTTTCTGTCGGCGGTTTTTACCTGTGGCCTGGAGCGTGTCGTCATTCCATTTTTCAACCACGGCAGCAATGTGGAATACGAAATTGTACGGTCGATCTCGACCGTGGCGCAAGCCAGTTCCGACGACAATGAGAACTCGCGGCGACGAAAAATTGGCATCCTACGAACCGACGCCGAATTGGCCGGAACGCCGCTGGACGATCGCGGCGAGATTGCTCGTGTCGGGGCGTTTCCCCCGCAAGCGTTGATCGACGAATTGCAGCGGCAGTACGATCTGGAACATGAGGAGTTCGAATTACGCGACGGCCGAACGCTCCAACGAGTTGCCTATCATGATCGGAATCAACGAATCCCAGGCGGATTCTTATTCCGACTGAATGAAAAACTGACAAAGGATTTGGACTCCGGCGAACTCACGAAAACGATCCGCAAACAGTTCGAGTCCCGCAATCTCGGCCTCGCCGATGCCGCGGTGTTTACCGTCGATGAAAAAGGTAAGCGGTGGAAAATCACGGACACCAAAACCAAATACACGATCCGCCAAGTAGGTGATGGATTGGATGTCCGCGAGGAGTACGCCTATGACGTTTTGATCGTCGCGCAGCCGTCGACGCTCAACCAAACTCAGCTAGATAATTTGCTGGACGCGATTCAACGCGGCCAACCGACGCTGATCTGCGAAGACCCCTATCCACATCAATACGCAAAATCGAGCACACAGCGATTGGTCCCCGGAACGGACTTGCCCAGGCCCGCACCGCCGTTACAGGCAATCCAAATCGGCTGGTCTCCACCGCCGACGCCGAAGGGAAACATTCGCAGATTTTGGGCATCGCTTGGCGTTGGGTTCGTCAAAGCCAAGCAAGCGATCGTGTTGCCCGGTTCGCGTGACGTCGAATGGCGGCCTTACACGGCGGTCGTCTGGCAAAACTACAATCCCTATCCCAAAGTACAAGATTTCGGTGCGGGAGCGGTGTTTGCCAACCCGAACGTTGCGATGGAGCAGGAAGAAGTGTTTAACCCAAAAGTGCCGGCGGTTACGGGTTTGGACGAAGTTGTGTTCGAGTATCCCGGCGCGATCATGGATCGTTCGGAGATCTCCGAAGACGACGACGAATCCTACAGGCTGAAGGTCATCCCGCTGGTCCAACTTGCGGGACCGACCGGGATTCTTGGCGGAGCAGCTCCCGACGGCAGTGTTTTGCTTCTGACGGAAGCGGGAATCGATGACTTTGAACCAGAGGTCGAACTGCTGTCCGAAAAACATGCCGAGTTGACCGCGGAACAAGGCACGCTTGCCACCGACCAGAATTACATGGTCGCAGCTTATATCCGGTCGAAAACCAAAGACGAATTGTCTCGCAAGCGAAAGAAGAACGAAAAGAAAAAGCGTGAAAAGGAGGACGACCGAGACAAGAATAAAGTGAACGTTGTGGTGGTCGCCGACCTCGATGTTTTGGGTTCAAAGATTCTGAATATTCGAAACCGGCAGCAGAACATTAACTTCCGATTCCAGAATTCGGCATTCATTCTCAACTTGATCGACAAGCTTGGTGGCGACGAGCGATTCCTGGACATTCGCGCACGCCAGCCAGACCGTGGTTCCCTGAAACTCGTTGAGGATCGCATTCGACAAGCCATTGAAAACATGGAACAGGTCGTTGGCGAATTCAGGGAGAATGAAAACAAAAAGCAGCTTGAAGAAAAGGCAAAGGACGATGCGTCGCTCGAGGAATTGGACAAGGAAATCCGCGAACTTCAGGCAAAGCATGGAGCCGATTCGCCGCAAGTGATCGAGGCCCGCGACATGTACCATTCCAAAAAGGCTCACTACGACCAGCAGGCACTCAGAAGACAGCGCGACAACAACCAGAAGCTGGCGGAAAAACTCCAGGAAGAACAGCGAAACCTCAATCTCGACAAGCGCAAGATCCAAAATAAGTACAAGTTTTGGGCGGTCGTCATGCCGCCCATCCCGCCTTTGTTGGTTGGCGTGATTGTGTTCTTCCGCCGCCGTTTGCGCGAACGCGAAGGAGTGTCACGTAACCGATTGAGGTGATGTTTGCAGTGGTTTGAAGTAATGGTTTGAAGCAATGTGTGCCACTGGCTCTGCCAGTGTTTCTTGCGAGGCCTCCCAGGCACTGGCAGAGCCAGTGGCACACGAAGAAGGCACCTATTCCGTCACGCAATGCGTGACCTACGAAATGGAACATGACAAATAAAGATACTTCTCGCGAATCCAAGCAGACGATCGCAACGGTCGTCTTCATGGCGTGTGCTGGTCTGATGGCGCTATGTGCCGTTGCGTTTCGTCCCGCGCCCTATGTGCAAACGGTCGAAGGCGTGGGCGATCGCGTGTTTCCCGATTTTGGCGACCCAAGTGAAATTGCCAGTCTCGAAATCGTGCACATTGACAAACAACAACGCAAGCGGCTCAAGATCGTCAACCGTGCCGGCCTTTGGGTGCTGGAGTCTCACAAGAACTATCCGGCAGATGCCAAAGACGCGAAGGAGCGCATCAACCAGGCGGCCTTTGCACTGATGGAATTGACAATCGTCAAACCCGCAACCAAGATGGCGGCCGAGCACGAACTCTTCGGCGTGCTAAACCCCGGTGACGACGATGCGCTGGACAGCGACGGGGCCGGCATGTTGGTCGTGGTCGAGAACATCGAGGGAAAGAAACGCGCCGAGTTGATCATCGGTAAACAAGTCAAAAACAAACGCGCCCAACGTGTCGTTCGACGTCCTGGCCAGAACCTCGCCTACGTGGTCAACATCGACCCCAAAAAACTCTCGTCCAAATTCTCCGATTGGATCGAAGGTAATCTGCTGGGCATCAAGTCCAACGACGTCCAGCGGCTGAGTTTCCTGGATTACAGTTGTGTTTTGACGCAACAACAGGAAGTCGTCGAAGGTCAGGCGGCCATGGTGGAACGATTCAGCAAGTTTGTTCAGCATGCAGAGTTGGTCGTGGATTGGAACCTAGAAAGTTACGAATGGGAGTTGAACAAGTACAACGAGTTCAAGGACAGCCAACCGGTGCCCGCCCAGCTTGGCTTCGATCAAGCACTTGACAACAAGAAGCTGGACAACTTTCGAGCCGCACTTGGCAGCCTTCGCATCCTCGACGCCCAGGCCAAGCCCAAGTCTTTGAAGCCGGATTTGCGAGTCGATGAAGCCTTGACGAACGACCAGGACGCCATGGCGTCGCTCAGCCAGCGCGGATTCTATCCAGTCGGAAACACAGACGGCTCGTTGATGCTGGCCAAGGAAGGGGAAATATACATCGACACGTACGATTACGTTCGCTACGCACTGAAGTTTGGCAAGTCCGTGAACTCGGAAACCGATGATGGCGAAATTCAGTTGAACCGATACCTTCTCGTTTCGGTGTTTCCCGATGTGCAGCGGATTCCCAAGCCCGAGTTGCGGGAAGTGCCGGAACCGGAAGAAGCAGACGAAGCGGAAGCACCTAAAGAGGATGAGGAAAAAGAACAAGACGAAGCGGCAGACGAGGACGAACCTGAAGTTGACGAGGCCGAAAAGGAACGTCAGCGGATCATCAAATCCAACGAGCGTAAGGAGAAAGAGTATCTCGACAAGGTCGAAGCAGCCAAGACGAAGGCCAGCAAAGCCAACCAGCGCATGGGCAACTGGTACTACGTTATCTCCGAGGGAATCTACCGGGAGCTGAACCTAAGTCGCGTCGATTTGATCACGCAAGCCAGCATCGACCAAGGTTTTAGTATCGAAGCGTTTCGTAAGCTGGAAAGCGACGGTTTGCCGAAGCGAAAGCAGTAGGTCTCGCGGGCTTGTGGGCGGACTCATCACTCCTTCAACGCTTTCTCAATTTCGGCGGCAACCTGCTTGGCCAGTATCGTGGAGCCGTCTGGTTTGAAGTGAACGTTGCCTGGCGCGGTTGTCAGCGTTTTCATGTGAGGCACCATCACGGCATGCAAATCGTTGACCGGGATGCCGTGCTTCTTCATGACTTCGGTCGCAACGTGATTGTAAACCACGTCGTCGCCCACTTTGCGTCCGGCCTCGCCTTCCGGCACTGGCGTGGTCGATGCCCAAATCAACTTGGCGCCGGTTTCCTTGAGAATCGCAACGATCTTCTCCAAGTTCTTGCGATATTGCTCTGGCGTGTGAGTCAGTTTCCCATTCACCTTATCGCGACGACCCTGTGTTTTCGATTCCGGGTTTCGATAACACAGATCCCACAGCCCCCAATTGAAGTGAATCACATCCCATTTGCCATGCTTGGCGTCTAACCACTTCGGCAAACCGGCCAGGCCCATTCCTGTATGACCCGCGTTTCCTTTGACACGCTGAACTGCGGCTTTGGTCTTCAGCAATTCGATGACCGGTTTAGTGTACCCGATCGAAATCGAATCGCCGATTAACAAAACACGAGGCAACTTGGCGTCCTGGTTTTCCGGTTGCTGTGCGTTAACAATCGGAACTTGCAAGCTAACAAGGGCGATAATCACGGCGGGCAGTCTGAGTCGTGGTCGAAACATGAGATACTCCAGTTACATTTTCAAGTTGAACGCAATGCGACGTAACATGGACCTTTTTAGAGCCTATCCCAAAACCGGGACTGGCTTTCCCAGCGCGAAATCCGGCGGGCCGAACTGGTCTTGTGGAACGCCTGTGACATGGTACAGCGTGGTGAACCAATTGCCAATCGCGTGATGATGGGCTGCCGGCCCGTGACGGCGATAGGCCAAATAGCGTCCTCGCGAATTCAATTTGCCGTTCAGGTTGCCCGGCACGACCATCGGCTATTCGACCGCGGTGGAATGATGCTTGTCGGAATTGTTGCTCACGTTAACGATGATCGTGTTGTCGAGCATCGTGCCATCGCCTTCCGGCGTCTTGTTGAGTTTGCCGGCCATTGCGGCGATCTGTTCCACGACGAAAACGAACCAAACAGCAATCACCAAATGAATTGGAGAATCCGATTTGCGCAATTCATCAACAGCGAAGAGTGCCAACTTTCCGTTGAATACCCCGTATTATTGGTCTTATTTTTAGATTGATGATTGCAACGGTTGAATCAGTCGGAACGTTAACGCCAGACAACTAGTCGATACCGAGTTCCTGTGGCCGAAGCGTGTGTTTGGATCGTCTCCGTTGCAAACACTCCAGCTATCTTTTCTTGATCTAATTCACCAGTCCCGCGACTATTTGACAAGGCTGACCTCGAAGAGCGAGCAAAAAGAGCTTCGATACCACATTGACATGGCATCGAAGACAGAAAGGGCAAAAGTCAAAAGGCGAAAACTTCGTGGGCAGACGAGAATCTCGTTTTGATCTCTGAAAATGCACAAAGTAGGACGACAAATTGGCGAAAGCAAATAAGTTTGGAGAGTTTCTTTCTTGTTAAACACGAGCTATCTATTTCAATAACGTTTGAAAGATCAAAAGGGGCAGGCAATGGGGCAAAAACGTAATCGATCAACCGTCGAGTTGTTACAAGAGTTTTCACTTCCGTTGATCGCTGGTGTCTTTGTGGCGATGGCGTTTGCGAATTTCAATCGCGTCGCATATGAGTCCGTCGTACACACTCCGATCTATGAACTCCCTGCTCAACTCTTCAGTTCTCACAACGACATGATCGACGAGCATCTGTCGCACCTCCACGCCACAAACGGCGTCGAACACTTTTTCACATTGCACTTCTTGATCAATGACATTTTCATGGTGCTGTTTTTTGGCATTGCCGCCAAAGAGATCACCGAAGCGTGCTTGCCGGGCGGATCGTTAAACCCGATCTCCAAAGCGATCAATCCACTGCTTGCCACTGTGGGCGGCGTTGTCGGTCCGGTGGGGGTCTTCTTTCTGTTGAACGCCATCATGGGGCAACCGGCGTGGATCAACGGATGGGGGATTCCAACCGCGACCGACATCGCGCTTGCGTGGCTGGTCGGCCGATTCATCTTTGGCAAGGGGCATCCCGCGGTCAGCTTTTTACTGCTGCTCGCGGTAGCCGACGATGCCATCGGGCTGGCCATCATCGCGCTGGCCTATCCAGATCCATCGCATCCGACGATTTGGGCCAACGCGTTGTGGATCGTCCCAGGCATGCTCGTCGCATTAATCTTGCGAGTGCGAAATGTCCAATCGTGGATTCCCTACATCGCAATCGGCGGATCGTTGGCCTGGTGGGGATTGTACAGCGCTCATCTGCATCCCGCGTTGGCGCTGGTGTTCATCGTGCCGTTTCTACCGGGTCCAAAACGAGACTACGGATTGTTCGAAGAAGAAACAGATTTCGACGAATCGGAACAAGTCGCCCACGCACACGGCGGGCACGCACACAGTCCACTGGAAAGATTTGAACATCAACTCAAACTCCCCGTCGACTTTGGCCTGTTCCTTTTCGCGTTCGTTAACGCAGGCGTGCCACTGAGCGGCATCACGTCGTTGACGTGGATCGTGTTGCTGTCATTACTCATTGGCAAAACCGCTGGCATCACTGCTTTTTCAATGTTGGGCGAGCGACTGGGTTGTCCGTTGCCGCAAGGGATGAACCGTCGGCAACTGGTGGTGGCGGCGATGATTGCGGGAATCGGTCTCACGGTTGCGTTGTTTGTTTCCGCGCAGGCGTTCGCTGATGCAGGCATTCAAGGCGCGGCTAAAATGGGGGCCCTGTTCTCCGGAGCGATCGCGGGAGTTGCGATTTTGTCTAGCTATTTGCTGGGCGTCAAGAAGGCGTCGAGCATAACACAACCAGCACCCATCGAAGTCCCGTTGGGGACGAAACACACCGTCGCATCAAACTAGTTCCTGTTCACACGAGAAGAACGATCGAGGCACCCGGAATGCTCGCATGGCAGCAGATTCACAGAACGACGAATCGATGGCAAACGGCACTGACGCGTTTTTTCACAAAGTCGCACGGCGCAGTCCAGGTTGGCTATGCACTCATCACGTGTCTTGTGGTCGCGGTGCTTATCCCAACCGCTGTCTTGCTGAATCGATTCCTGACGCGATCGTTTTCCGACGCTTCGCGTGCCCTTTCGATGTCGCACGATGTGTCACTGCATCACGATGAGCGTCCCGACGTCACAGCACCAAGGGAAGCCGACGCAGGATCGCGAGCCGTTCTTCCCTGGACTTTGGCTGCCGTTGCACTGAGTGCTGTCGGCGTGTCGATTGCCTGGCTGTTTGCCAACCGTCAAAACACAAAGCCGGCGAAACAACACAATGACGAAGACGGCGCTCAGGCGTGCCTATCGATGGAATCCGTTTTTCTCAAACGACAGTCAATCTATCGAATTCTGGCCGGCGACCCGACCGCGATTTTTGGCGACCAAATCACCGTTAAGAGTTTGATGACGAAATCGGTCGTTACGGTTTCAGAAAGAGCTGCCGCCAGCAAAGTGCGCGAGCTAATGGCTCGACGGCGTCTTCGCCATGTCCTCGTTTGCGATTCGAATCGTCTGGTAGGGATTATTAGTGATCGGGATCTTCATAGTCGGCCAGCCGCGACGGCCAGTGACGTCATGACGGCCAACCCCTTGAATGTCAGTCCAGATTCATTGGTTGGCCCGGCGATCACGTTGATCGTCAAGAACAGAATCTCGTGCCTGCCTGTCGTAAGCGACGATCGTTTGCTAGGTGTGCTGACGACGACCGATTTGTTGTTCGCGCTGCAAAGCGTGCTTCAAACACTTCAACGACTGTCGTCCGACGTTTCCGCCAAGCAACTGCGAGACGAAAACGATCTAACAACGAAGGAAACAGAATGAACGAATCCAGTTGCGAAGTGATTTCAATCGCCTTGGCGGCCGAACTGCTCAATGTGCCGATCAGCGTTGTAATTACAATGATCCGCACCGGATTGCTCGAAACCATTCGAGACAACCATCTCGATCGATCGGACGTTGAACATCGTGCGATTACATTGCGACGCATGGCCCACGGACGATCGGGCAATGCGGTCGCTGTGTTGAACCAGATGTGTGACCAACAAGACGCAGGTCAGCCGTTGTCGTCAAATAAAGATATCTCTCAGGATTGAATTGGAGCGTGAAAAATGGTCTGGTTCATTCTTTGGGCCGTTCTCCTGATTTCGGCACTTTGGGCATTGCGTGACGTCGCGCAACATCGGCACGCGATTATCCATAATTTCCCAATCATTGGACATTTTCGATACTGGCTGGAGAGCATCGGGCCGGAGTTGCGGCAATACATTGTCACTGACAACAACGAAGAGCGTCCATTTAGCCGCGATCAGCGAAGCTGGATTTACGCCTCTTCGAAGCGCGAAAACAACTACTCGGGCTTCGGCTGCGACAACGATCTGGAAAACTCGCCCAACAACGTGATCATTAAGCACGCGGCGTTTCCCATCGCGGATCCAGAACCGGGAGACGAAGATCATGCCCCCCAATTCCGCATACCGGGCGCGAAGATTCTTGGTGGGCATCGTCAACGCAAAAAAGCGTTTCGGCCCGACTCAGTGATTACCATCTCGGGCATGAGTTTTGGTTCGTTGAGCGCGCCCGCGATCGAGGCACTGAACGCGGGCAGCGCACTGGCAGGTTGTTTGCACAACACGGGCGAAGGCGGGGTTTCTTCTTATCATTCCAGCGGGGGCGACCTGGTTTGGCAAATCGGAACTGCCTACTTTGGATGTCGCGACCAAGACGGGCGTTTCGACATCGCGCGATTTCGTGATGTTGTGGCGACCTATCCGATTCGCGCGATTGAGATCAAGTTGAGCCAGGGAGCGAAGCCGGGGCTTGGCGGCCACTTGCCGGCTGCGAAAATCACTCCGGAAATCGCGGAAATTCGAGGCATTCCCGTCAACAAGGATTGCATCAGTCCGTCGGCACATCGTGAGTTTGGCGACGTCGACAGCATGCTCGACTTTGTAGAACGACTGGCGGATGAAAGCGGTCTGCCGGTTGGGATCAAATCGGCCGTTGGAGAAGTGCGCTTCTGGCGCGACCTGGTGGAGCTAATGTCGTCGTCCGATCGAGGCGTCGACTTCGTGACAATCGACGGCGGCGAAGGTGGCACGGGAGCCGCTCCGATGGCGTTTTCCGATTTCGTGTCGCTGCCATTCAAACTGGCGTTTACGCAGGTGTATCAAGAGTTTGCCAACGCAAACATGCATCACAACGTGGTCTTCATCGGCTCTGGAAAACTCGGTTTTCCCGAAACCGCTTTGTTTGCAATGTCGCTTGGTTGCGACTTAATCGCGGTCGCGCGTGAGGCCATGCTATCGATCGGGTGTATCCAGGCCCTCAAGTGCCACACCGGATTTTGTCCCGCGGGCGTCGCGACGCAGAACAAGTGGTTAATGGCCGGGCTCGATCCAACACGCAAATCGGTTCGTGTGGCAAACTACGTGACGATGTTGCGCAAAGAAATCTTGCAGCTTTGTCGCGCGTGCGGTGCATCGCATCCGGCATTGATGACAACCGATCACTTCGACATTCTCGATGAACGGTTCGGTGCTGAGAGTGCGACAAATTGTTTCGGCTATGAAGCGGACTGGGGATTGCCGTCGCTTTCGGATCAACTCGCGCTCCAAGAAATCATGACCGCTTCTTGCGACGACACGCCGACCGATCCTCTGCTCGTCGAAGTCCTGGCATAGACTTGAGGACGGATTTGAAATGGCGACCGAAACGGCTGAAATCATCAACGCGGAAGATTACGCCGAGATCAACGTCGACCATCTCATCATGGGGCGCAAGATTGGGTCGCCGATCTACGATGCGAAGGGTGTCATGTTGCTTTCGGCCGATACCAAAGTTACGCCGCAGCACAAGCAACGTATGCGCGACTATGACCACGGGGAAGTATTTGTTCGCAGGGGAGACTTGTCACGGATCACTCACGGCAACGCCGCTGCCGATGTCGAGCACGACAGCCTGAAGATTCTGTTCACGTCGCAACTCGCCGATCAACTGAGCGGCGTGTTTGAAAATGGCGTGTTGGTTGAAAAGGCCGAAGATTCACCTCTGCGCGATCGCGTCATCGAAAACATTGGCGCATACAATGCCAAGAAACGCGAACGATTGATCAAGCAATATGGCGAGGCATGCAATAACATCGAAGGGATCTTACAAGACGCGTTGAGCGGCAAGCAGGTTGACGGCCGAGCGATGGCGCACAGCGTCGGTTCATTTTTGGAATGTCTGGTAGGCGACGTCGATGCGGCGCTGAGTGTCATCAATCTAGCCCGGGGGGAACAACAGATCTCCGAACACTGCCTTCGCGTCTCCGTAAGCGCGCACCAGAACCGTTACGAGGGTGTGGTTGACGCTGCGGCGGCAGA
>CAYFJO010000025.1:0-51638 GCA_964343305.1 uncultured Pirellulaceae bacterium
CTCATACCTTAAAGATAACACTGGGTGTTCCTTTAGCAATGCCGGTCTCAATAAGAGGTCATTTGTATGCGCACAACAATAAGGACAACTTCTGTAGCTACGGTCGCCAGATCGTGGAGTTTGTCGCCGAAACATTGGCGCCGCGGTTCAAGTTGGGAAACTGAAACTCAAAAACAATTAGATCCCAGAACAATTCGAGGCCATGCCCGCTCCCATCCTTCCGGATGGTGCTAAAGCGGCATCACCCACGCACTCCAGTTCACTCTCACTTTCATGATGAAAAATGCCAAGTTTTATCTTTCGTCGCTTCTCCTATTGTCTCTGTTTACAGTTGGCGTTCTTGCAGCTCCCCAGACTTCTTACAACGAGCTGCACACTCGACCTGTCGAAAGCGTCCCCGATAAGGTCCATGTGACGGGTATGTTCACGACACATGGAAATGCGGCGGCGGATGGTTTCGTTTATATCCTTGATCAGATGCCGGATAACTGGGAATACATCGGAACGGGGAGGACTACCGTCAGCGAGAAGTATTCCCGCGCTGGAGCGAAGTCGATCCGCTGGGACTGGAAGGCGAGCGATGTGATTCGCATCGAGGACGCTGGCATCGTCTCCAATGTTCGCGTGGGATTCACCGGCTTCAATGCAAAGTCGGAAGAGGTCGCGCCATTTGCTTTGAGCATTTTTCAGGACCAGCCACTACCCAAAAACACGAGAGTCACTCTCTACTTCAAGCGAACAACGGACAACCGCAACGGGCAAAATGAAATCAAGCTGACACAGATGCGCTACTTCATGAACTTCACCGGTACATGGTACAGAATGGGTGGAGTCGCACTGAATGAAGACGCAATGCTGTTCGGTCGCGGCAATCACATCAACACGACTCAGAAGATGCCTGATGGTATAGCGGAACCGGCGCTTGATGAAATCGTGATCCAGGCACCGACCAATATTTCTTCAGGAACGTTTTATCTCGACAGGCTGATTACGCTCGCCGAAGTCCCCGATCAAAAGACGATGGACGCTCGCGCGAAGACCGATTACCTAAATCTCGACTTCACCAGCAATGGCAAGCTGACCGACAACCGGGCGTGGCCGTTTGGCCTCAGCGTGGAGGCTGACATTGCAACGGTCGGGATCATCGACGAACCGCTCGATCCCACGAAGTTCAATCAGGCCGCGACCGGTTACTTCGGGTACAACGCACAAAAGCCAGCCGTACCGAAGGAGCTGACTCCCCAGCAGCAAGCGTACATTACGCGACTGCGGAACGAATTCTTTGTTGCACCAGAGAAGCTGAAACCGGCAGACAAAGCCTTCGTCGAAATTGACAAGCAGGCTCGGAAAATCCTTGCCAGAGACTGCGTCCAGCTGGCTGATGGCAAGTACAAGTTCCGGAAGTCCATCAACTTTGGCGGCGACAGAATCTATTTCGCCGGAGATTTATGCACCGCACGCAAGCACGTGTACAACTTTCCCGCGTCGATCGAGCGAAGTGACTTGTCTGAACGTGACGTCAAGTCTCTGTTTCTAAAGTACGGCGGCTGGTTCGCCAAGTGCCCGGACAGCAAACCTGTCGAAGCGTTGTTCAAAGCTTATCTGGATTGGTACCGCTATCAGGTTTCGGCGCCTCTGCTGGCAACACTGTCAGGGACGGATGCTGCAATTACTGGCCATTTCGCTAAATACGGCGGAAGTTGGCTGATCAAAGACGCTCGCGCGATGATCGCGGTGCTGCGCAGAAAAGGAACGGCAGAAGACCTCGTCTACGCAAACTACATCGGAGAGATCATCGTCTGGATGTCCAAAGTCCAGACCTACACGTTCGCGGTCGATCCGTTGCCGGGGATCAGTCGTGAATGGTCGGCGGATTCAACCTACTACAGACTTTTCTATGAGCCGGACGACAACAAGTTCTTTCAAATGCTCAAGGCTTCGCAGGAGTCCTTCACCCGAACATTCTCCATTTCCGAAATCAACCGGCGAGGCATGATCAAGCCGGATTACACGTTCTATCACCACGGGCACTGCACCTACTGGGGCGGCAATTTCTATGAACACGTCAGGAAAGTCAGGCAGCTCGCTCACACGCCGCTGGAGTTCAGCCCGAAGATTCGGCGAACGCTGGCGTGGTACATCCCGCGTTATACCTTTGGCGGATACAACTTTCCTTCGGCCGTAAAGGGAGGCCAGGAGTCGACGAACAACACCCTGCGCGTTAAGCATTGGGCGAAAGACATGCTCAGCGGAGGTCGGGGACACGCGATGGTTGACGGTTGGGGTAAACCGACAAAATTCAGCATCGACAAGTTCCCAAGGCGTGACGTCTTTGAATACCTCTATGAGATGGACTGGCAGGAGGTGCCTGCCGCCAGGAAATTCATGGCTGGCGTGCTGGGTATGACGAAGCACCAGCCGAAAGAAGTGAAGGAGAGCTTGTTCAAAGAATACCCAAAGCTGGCGACGATTGAGCCTCAGTCAGAAATTCATCTGAGCCTCAACTGGTCAGGCGCCGCCAGCTATTCGCAAGGGATGACCCGCGTTCAAATCGGATCTTACAACGACAAAGACGCCACTCCGTCGAGACCGCATGGCAGATGGTCGTGGAACCGCGGTTACGGCTGCCTCTACATCCTCGGAAACGATCGCGCCGGTTCACGACCAACGTTGGGGGCCGACTACGAAGGTTACGATTGGTCCAAAGCCCCCGGCATCACGATGCCCGCCGTCACCGATGAAGAATACATCAAACACCACACGATGGACGGCGCTGCGAAGAGCAAACATGGTGTTGAACTGAACACGGTTGGAGCAGCAGGCAACGGATCGTTGACATTCAACGAAACGGAGGAAGCGTTCGGCCGGGCAGGCAACTTCTCGTTCCAGACGCTGAAGTCAGAGAATCTGCACATCTGGCAAAAGCTCTTCGGCATTGATGGCGTCGCAGGCAAGAAGAGTTACCACGTGTCGAGAGACAAGGTGGTTTGCCTGGGCAGCGACTACCAGGCAAACACCGACCGACCGATGGAAACCATTCTGTTTCAGGAATCGCTGGACAAGATCCTTTGGCAAGGCAAAAACCCTGCTCGCTGGAATCCTTCAGAGCAGGCGCTGGTCCTGAACGGTCAAAAGTTCACAACTGCCTTTGAGAAAGAACTCTCGCTGGAACAGCCGAACTACCTGATCTCGCCGTTTGGGCACGCATGGATCATCCCGGGCAATCAACAAGGCAAACTGAAAGTCGACTGGAAAGAGCGCGAGACGCTCTTTAACTATCGAATCGGCCTGACAAGCGTGACCCCTGGGAAGCGGATGACGAAGGAAACCGGCGTGATCGCCATGCTGGATCAGGGTCGCTCGCGCAACGTTTCCTCTCACCATTACTTCGTCTTACTGAATTCGGACGGCAAATCGCCGGAAGAACTGAAAACCTACACCGAGGCGACGGCTTCAAATCCAGGATACAAAGTCCTGAGGCACGATAGCGTGGCACATGCCGTCATGTTCAGCCACGAAGGCGAGGAACCTCTCTACAGCTATGTGATTTATGATGGGGGCAAGAGTCTGGAGCTTCCTTATATCGCGTCCTCGAACAAGCAACTGAACGTGATGTTTCAGTTCGACTCGACGGGTAAATTGGTGATGTCCGTATGCGATACGCATGTGGATATCGAATTCGACAAGTCCTCAGCCAACTACGAACGCTCCCGCTCCAGAGATATCAAATTGGCCTTTGACCCGAACCTTAACGTCGAACTCATCTCCAGCACCTCAGGTCTCCCGCAAACGAATCCCCCGCTCGGAGCCACACTTGAGGGCAATGCACTCAAGTACACAACACGAAACGGGGTGACTGACACCTTCAAGCTCGCAGTGGGCAGCAAGCAATAATCCCTTGACGGAACACATAGGAATCAAATGAAACTTCACCTGTTCACACAAACGTTGAAGATCGCCCTTGTTCTTGTCGGCATTGTTACCGGAGATTTGAGCGCCGCCGAGAAGCCCAACATCATATTGCTGTTGGCAGACGATCTTGGTTACAGAGATCTGTCTTGTTTCGGCAGTCCCGCCGTCAAGACACCCCACCTTGATCGTCTCGCGAAAGAGGGGATGAAATTTACGCGTTTCTACGCCGTATCCGCGGTCTGCTCGCCGACGAGGGCGTCAGTGCTGACCGGTCGTTATCCCCTGCGATTCGGTATCACGAGACATTTCAACGACGTGAATCGATGGCTGCCCGAATCGGCGACGACCGTTGCTGAACTCCTGAAGGGCGCTGGCTACAACACCGCGCATGTGGGCAAATGGCATCTGGGCGGGCTGCATGTAGACGCACAAGGCAGGCGGCTGGACAATCAGCCCGGCCCGCGTCAGCACGGGTTCGACTTCTATCAGACGCAGATCGAGCAGCAGCCTCTTCGCGGCCGCATGGGGCGAGAGCGAATCCTCTTTCGACAGGGCGGATCCGTGCTCATCCGCAACGGCGAACGGGTCAGCGATGATCCGTACCATTCAAAACACTTAACCGACGCAAACGGCGACTTTGCAATCGAGCTGATCGAGAAACTGTCTGCGGAGAAGAAGCCATTCTTTATCAACTTGTGGTGGCTCGTTCCTCATAAACCCTATGAGCCCGCACCGGAACCACATTGGTCCAATACCAAAGCGGACGGCATCAGCGAGGATCAGCATTGCTTCCGCTCGATGGTGCAGCATATGGACGCCAAAGTCGGACAGATCCTCAAGAAGCTCGACCAACTGGGAATTGCGGAAAACACACTCGTCCTCTTCACGAGCGACAATGGAGCAGCCTTTGAAGGCTTCATCGGCGAGCTGAAGGGTGGCAAGACCGACCTGCATGACGGGGGACTTTGCGTACCGATGGTGGTGCGGTGGCCAGCGGCGATCCCAGCCGGTCAAACATCGGATGCGTTTGGTCACACGAATGATCTGCTGCCCACAATCTGCGAAGCCGCCGGAGTTGAACTGTCGAGCGATTTGCCCATCGACGGACTAAGCCTCTTGCCTCACATGAAGGGCAAGCGTCCGCCAAGCGACGAAGTGCGGGGCACGGTGTTCTGGCAACTCAACCTGTATAAGAAGCTTCAACGCCACTACCCGAAACCAGAACCGTACGCGACCGAAGTCGCCATGCGCGGGAAATGGAAGTTGCTCGCTCTCGGCGGAAAGCCTGTGGAGCTGTTTGACGTCGAGGCCGACCCGAACGAGCAGCGAAACGCCATCGCCGATCATCCTGATCTGGTCGCTTCGTTGACTGCTCAGCTCTGCGAATGGCTTAACGCCCCACGAACTGCCCGTGAGTAAATTGAAACGCAAATGATCAGAATCCAACTCCCAGCTATCGCCCTAATGGTCGCCAGCAGCCTGTTCGCGGGGCGGCTGCATGCCACCGAAAAGCCCAACATCCTCTTCATCTTCGCCGACGACTGGGGCTGGGGGGATCTTGGTTGCCACGGGCATCCCTATCTGAAGACGCCGCATTTGGATCGGCTCGCGTCGAAAGGTACCGAGTTCTATCAGTTCACCGTCGCCAGCGGTGTTTGTTCGCCGAGTCGCGCGGCGGTGATGACGGGCCACTTCCCCGCGCGGCACAGCATCCACGGACACTTTGCAACCGTCGGGAGTCACGTGAAACGCGGCATGCCGGACTGGCTTGATCCGCAGGCTGTGCTGCTGCCGCGGCTGTTGCAGAAAGCTGGATACGCGACGGCTCATTACGGAAAGTGGCACCTGACCAACATCATGGTCAAAGACGCACCGCTGCCGAGCGAATACGGCTACGACGACTACGGAGCCTTCAATTGTTCCGGGCCTCAGATGCCCGTTCACGATGACGTCAAGCGATCAATCCAGTTCATCGAGAAGAGCCACGCCGAGAGAAAGCCCTTCTTCATCAACCTGTGGATTCACGAGCCGCACACGCCGCACTATCCAAAACCTGAGTATTTGAAGCAATTCTCGCACCTCAAGAACGAGCCTAGTGAAATCTACGCCGCCGTGCTGGCTCACGCCGACGCGCGCATCGGAGAACTCCTGGCCACGCTCGACCGTTTGGAACTTGCCGACAACACACTCGTGATCTTCAGTTCGGACAACGGACCGGAGAACACGGGACCAGCAAGTCGCCGGAATACGGACGACGAATCCACAGGTCCAGGCTTCGGCAGCTTCGCGTCCGTCGGTACAACGGGCGGTCATCGAGGTCGAAAACGGTCACTCCTGCAAGGCGGCATCGGCGTGCCGTTCATCGCCAGATGGCCGGGCCGAATTGCCGCCGGCAAGATCGACGACACCACTCCGATTACAGCCGTTGATTTATTGCCAACATTTTGCGCAGTGGCTGGAGCGAAACTACCAGAGGATTACACGCCAGACGGAGTCGATCAGTCAGCCGCGTTGTCTGGCCAGTCGTCATCCGCCCGCACGAAACCGGTCTTTTGGCAGTGGAACTTCGCATCCAGCCGCGGCACAAACTGGCCCGCGCACGCAGTTCGCGACGGCAAATGGAAACTGCTACTCGGCAAGAACCCACAGCAGGTCGAACTGTTCTGCTTTCCACAAGACCGCCTTGAGACACACAATCTCCAGTCCAAACGAACGGTTGAAGTCGAACGATTGAAAGCCCTACTCGATGGTTGGGCGGCAACGCTTTCCGGCAAGCCAAACAAGGATTGCATCTCGGCCGAACGGTCAAAGTAACACATCAGTCGTCACGGCCCCGGAAAACGACAGCCGGTATTTTTAACGTGAACTCAGGTGAGCTTACCGCAAGTTCCGAATACTTAGCTTAGAGATTACAGTAGAAACAGGAAGATGATGGTGCATATGCGAAAACGCTCTCGTCACTTTGAAAGTGCACATGTTCAACGCAGATTGATCTGCCTGCTCCTTTTGATGGTCGGAGGTCTGGGGAGTGCGGTAGCCGCACGTGCACCGCACACGGCTGATTTCTATGTCTCAACCGACGGTTCCGATGATTGGTCGGGGACACTGGCCGATCCCAATGATCAACGGAATGATGGTCCCTTCGCCACGCTCGCGCGGACTCGCGATGCCGTTCGGGAGTTGAAGAAATCCCAATCGACGGACATTGTCGTTTATGTTCGCGAGGGAACGTACGCGCTGAGCCAAACCATCGTCTTTGGTTTGCAGGATTCCGGAGAAAGCAACGCGACGATCACGTATGCGGCCTATCCCGGTGAGACGCCGGTCTTCAGTTCAGGAAAACAGATCAATGGGTGGAAACCCGTTGATTCAAGTCTTTCCGGCTTGCCACAGAACGCACAGGGCAAAGTCTATGTAGCGCACGTCCGCGAGCGATTCAATACTCTCTATGACGAGAAGGGTTTGCTGCCGCGTGCCCGGTCGAAGGGGTTTATTCCACTGGAAGGCGGCAGCCGTAACAAGCTTCAATTTCCGGCTGGGCGTCTGAAGAACTGGCCGAATGTTGAGGATGTGGAGATCGTCATTCGTCCGCATCACGCGTGGATCGTGAATATCCTGCCGTTGGAATCCGTTGACGAGCAGAGACAGATTGCTCACACGTCGATCAATGCAACCTACGCGATGAACCGGCTCCATTTTCTGAAGCAAACAGAATCGTGCTGGGTCGAGAATACGTTGGAGGAGCTCGACGAACCGGGCGAGTGGGTTCTGAACACGAAGGAAAGCAAGCTCTACCTCTGGCCGCGCAACGACTCGCCGGTATTGGCTCCTCAACTGACGGAGCTGATCCACATCGAAGGCAAGATCGACAAGAAAGGCCCGAAGGACACGCCAGTTCGAAACTTGTGTTTTCGAGGCCTGACGTTCATGCATGGCGAGCGTTATCGGTTAGCCGCCGATGATGCGGGACTGCAACACGACTGGGAAATGCATGACAAAGCAAATGCACTGGTTCGGCTGCGAGGAACGGAGAATTGCACGATTGAGCAGTGTCGGTTCGCCCACAGCGGCAGCGGAGCGATTCGCGTCGATCTATACGGACAGCAAAACACAATCTCCGGCAACCTGATCGAGCACATCGGCGGTACAGGAATCTTGCTGTGCGGCTACGGCCCGGGCACAAAGGACGTGAATCAGAAGAATCTCGTTTACAACAACCACATTCATCATATCGGTCGAATCTATTCGCACTCGCCCGGCATCATGGTCTGGCAAAGCGGCGAGAATCGCGTCGCGAATAACCTCGTGCATCACACGCCTTACACCGGAATTATCATTTCCGGCTGCATGACGGATTTCTTCAGGCGGCAGGGAAGAGAACTCAGCAGAACGATCAGACGGCATGAGGTTGCTCGCTTGCCGAAAGTGCCGCAACTGGAAGATGTGCGTCCTTATCTTCACACGCATGACAACACAGTCGAATACAACGAGATTCATCACGCTATGGAATCACTGGGAGACGGAAACGGCATCTGCATTCGCGGCGCGGGTCCCGGCAACGTGATCCGTCGCAACTACATTCATCACCTTGTGGCGCCAATGAAGATGCAGAGCGCAATCCGGACAGACGGCGGGCAAACGGACACGCTTATCGCCGAAAACCTGATCTATAAGTGCACTTCGCAGGGCATCATTCTGAAGCTGAATAATCGCTGCGTAAACAATATCGTCGCAGACGCTATCGCGCCGCCTCGTGGTTACTACCTCGCAGTACGCGAAGGCCCGATGACGGGCTCAACAATCAAGCGGAACATCTTCTATTCGTCGTCAGATAGTTGCACCTTCATTGATGAACTGCCACCCGGAAAAGGCCGCACAACTGAGGATCGCCGAGGGAGACAACTAGCGACATCGAAGCAAGCTAATACCGATTACAATATCTACTACTGCGCAAGTGATCACGAGTTGGGCAAGCAAATGCTGAAGAAACAACAACGCGACGGAGTTGACGCTCACAGCCTAGCTGTTGATCCGTTGTTTGTTGATCCAGAAAACGGCGACTTTCGACTCAAGCCCGATTCGCCCGCGATAACACTCGGCTTTGCGCCGTTCGATATGTCGAAAGTCGGACTGGTGGATTGAAGTGGATTGAATATGTTCAGCCCAGTCGCTGCCGAGAACATCTCAAAGAACCAACACATGACCAGATACTACTATCACATTTACCTGATTGTTTTTGCCATCAGCACTTTTACCGGCTCCGCATTCGCCGAGGAAACAGAACCTGCCGCCGCTGACAGTGATCGCGATTCGTTAGTTCGTGCGACACGAATCATGCGAAAGATCGACAAGGACGGAAACGGCACGTTTGAGAAGAACGAGAATGCTGCTGCCTGGAGACGCTATCGGAAGCTGGATTCGAATCGTGACGAGGTGATCTCCATCGACGAACTTCGCAAGGAACGGATTGCCTACCTGGAGTCCGGCGGAGAGCGAAAGCTTAACATCGCTTACAAACAAACGGCGCAGGGCAAGTTACTGTTGGACCTCTACTACCCAACCAACAAGACCAAAGAGGCTGGCTCTCCATCCCCCGTTATCATCTACACGCACGGTGGTGGCTGGGCGGCGGGTAGTAAGCAGGGGATTGCGAACGGTTCGTTCAAGATTGTCTTTCAAAAGCTGCTCGATCTCGGATTTGCAGTCGCCTCGGTAAACTACCGACTGTGCCGACCAGACAGTGCGGTCACCATGCGGGATTGCGTGATCGATTCCAAGGACGCCGTCCGGTATCTCTCCAAGAACAGCGACACGCTTAGGCTGGACCCCGCCCGGTTCTTCGTCATGGGCGATTCTGCCGGCGGGCAGATCGCGCAAATGCTGCTGCTGTCTTCGCCGGAAACGCTGCCAGGTGATAAGGGACTGGCGTCAGTCTCCTACAGCATGTTGGCGGGCGTTTCGTGGTACGGCCCATGCGCCTTCGAGAAGACCGACCTGTTCAATCACGATGACCGAGCCGATTTCCGGGATCGATTTGTCGCTCGCATCCTCGGCTCAAACTCAGATCCAGACAGCAAAGTGGAACGCTATCGGGAAATGAGCCCCGTGAACTACTTGAGTAGCGACAGCCCGCCGCTGCTGATGATTCAGGGCGACAAGGATACGACCATCCCGGTGAAGCACGCGTACTACATGAAGCAGAAAGCGGACGCTGTTGAAGCGCCTGTTGAGATCATGATCATCAACAACGCTGGTCACAATTGGAGAAAAGTCGACGCGGAAATCAATCCACCGCGGGAAGCAATTATCGAACGCACCGTGCAGTTCTTTGTCGACCATCTTTAGCTGTGATCGGAAAAGAGAATTAGGTCATCAATGAAACTCCATACGCTATTCGAAGGATCAAAAGAATTCATGAAGTTATTATCACTTTCACTGGTCGCCGCTTTGCTCGCCGGTGTTGAACTGCGGGCCGCTGACTGGACGATCGACAGCGCGGACGACTGGACGAAGAACATCAAATTCGCTGAGGGAGCCACTGTCGCGGATGGCTCTGTTTCGCCGAAAGCGAAGACCGCGACGATCGCCACCAAAGTGTACGCATCGGACATGAAGCGTTCCGCCAAGTCGCTCGTCGTTGCTCAGTCGGCGATCTGGCAAAACTGGAATCCGATTGAAAACCTCGGTCCCGTTAATCTCGCCGACGCTCCGGTTCTGCTCACCGTGGGGCCCGACAACTACTGGATGTTCGGTCGTTATGGCAGTGGACAACCTCGGCGAAAGAAGGGGCAGAAGCCAAAGCCTTTGCCTCCCTTCAAGCCGGAAGAAGCAACGCTCGAAGGGTTCGACATTCCGTTGCAAACTACACGTTTCCCCAATCAGTTCAACGCGCCCGGCGGCCTGAAGCCCGGCAAAGGCGGATACCACGCCTGGCAGAGTCGCGACATGAAAGATTGGGTCCATCACGGACCCGTCACCGAAGGGTTTTCCAAGTGGGTTACCAGCGCGGAATGGGTCGATGGCAAAGCATTGATCTACTACGACTTTCCGAACGATCAGGATCCACATGTCTATGTTGATGAGGACCTGTTCGACGGCGAGCCGGGGAAGAACATGGGCATCGCCGTTCGGGACCCGTCTCACGGTTCCGATGCCGGCTTCATTCGCGACCTCAAGGGCAACATGCATGTCATCATTGAGGATTGGAGCCCGATCGACGCCAGCAAGCGTTCCTGGGATTCGCCACTTGCCGGTCATGCTGTGAGCCCAAACGGCATCGATGGCTTTGAATTCCGCAAGCCAGCCGTCGACAACCGCACAAAGGCGACCGGAAAGATCTCGGCCTACAAGCATCCGCACTGGGCGAAGGAAGATCCAAAGAACTTCAAGACCAACGTCGCCGAGTACAACGTGCATGAGCCCGAACAGGAAGCCTATGGCGACTGGGCGGCGACCTGCATTGGCGGCCAGTACTACCTCTTCGGCGACTACGATCCCATCGGCGGGCATCAGATGAGCGTGGGCTGGTTCACTTCGCCTTCCATCGACGAGCCTTTCACCTGGTGCGACAAGATCGGCAACGGACATCCCGACCCGTACGTCGCGTTCGCCGAGGGACAGTTCTACCTCGCGACCCAGCAGAAGACCGACTACGTCAGTCCCGGTCCGTGGGTGGAGACCGTCGAGGCCCGCGTCGGAGTCGATACCAACAAAGATAGCAAGATCGATCAGTGGACTGACTGGACGGAAGTCAAAGAGAGCTACGACTACATCAAGGGCTTCTCGAAGCAAATCGCGAGAACTCCAGCCGAATTGGATCTCTCGAAGCTGCCTGCCGGCTACGGATTCCAAATCCAACTACGCCTGACCGATTCCACAGAGAACAAATCAAAACCGATCATCGAACGAATGTCGTTGTCGTTTGCAGACTGAGTGAGCACACAGCCGCGCGAACAGCGTGCAATGAAGCGAAAGGAACACGATGTCAGATTTCCCAAAACGCAAAAGTCTGCCGTACCATGGACTGCCCCAGGCGTGTGCCTTCGCGATCGCGGTCTTCACGCTAACAGTGACGCACATCGCGCATGCCGCATCAGGCAAGCCCCACATCTTGTTCATCCTGGTGGATGATCTGGGCAAGGAGTGGATCAGTTGCTACGGAGCGGAAGGGATTGAGACGCCAAACATCGACAAACTGGTGATGACCGGCATGAAGTTCGAGAACGCTTGGTGTATGCCCCAATGCACTCCGACTCGCGTGACGCTGCTGACCGGGCAGTACCCGTTCCGGCACGGCTGGACGAATCATTGGGACGTGCCGCGTTGGGGAGCGGGAGCACACTTTGATGCACAACAGAACACGAGTTACGCCAACGTTCTGCGCGACGCTGGTTATGCGACCTGCGCGGCAGGTAAGTGGCAGATCGACGATTTCCGGGTTGAACCTGATGCGATGGACGAAGCAGGCTTCAATGACTGGTGTATGTGGACTGGCGCCGAGGGCGGCAACAACGTCAGCGGCAAGCGCTACTGGGATGCGTACATCAACATCAAGGGGAAGGGTTCCAGCACGTTCACCGATCAATTTGGCCCCGACATCTACTGCAATCATTTGATCGAGTTCATCGGCAGGAATAAGGGCAAGCCGATGTTGCTGTATTACCCCATGGCGCTGACCCACGGTCCTTTGACGACCACGCCGGACAGCAAAGGCCAGAGCGACAAACGCGCATTGTTTGCCGGCATGGTGCGGTACACGGACAAACTTGTCGGTCGCCTTGTGCACGCACTCGAGAAAGCGGGGATTCGCGAAGACACCATCATCGTCTTCACAACGGACAACGGCACGGGCGGAAACAGCAACAGACGACTGGGCCGAGTGGTGCGCGGCGGGAAGGCGAAGATGTCGGAAGAGAACGGCACGTCACAGCCATTCATTGTCAATTGTCCGGGCACAGTGCCAGCGGGCGTGACGACGGATGCGTTGATCGACTTCACCGACATCCTTCCGACCCTCGCCGAACTTGGCGGCGGCAGCCTGCCAAGCGAACGCATCGTTGATGGTAAGAGCTTCGCACCACTGATCCTTGGCAAAACAAAGGACGGTCCTCGCGACTGGATCATGTCAATGGGTGGCGGCGCCGCGAAGTTGCACGAAGGGCGTGTTCGGCCCAAGCTGACCTACGACGACCGTGTCCTGCGCACCAAGCGATTCAACCTGTGGATCGATCCGAACCGTCAGCCTGTCAAGCTCTACGACCTGAAAACCGATCCCTGGGAAGAGAACAACCTGATCGAATCCTCAGATCCGGATGCACTGGCCGCGAAGAAGAAACTGATGGTCGTGGCGGCGACTTTCCCAGAGCAGGACGCCGCACCAATCTACAAGAAAAACCCGCCACAATCCTGGGATCGGAAAGAAAACATGAAGAAGCGCAAGGACAAATTGCAGCCATGAGTCACACGTTGAGAAAGATACCTTTACTCCTGCTGGCATTTGTCTGTTCCCGGCCGCAATTCTTAACCGCCAGTGGCAAGCCCAACGTCATCATCGTTATGACGGACGATCAGGGGTATGGCGACCTTGGTTGTCATGGGAATCCGATTCTCAAGACACCTAATCTCGATGCGCTGTATCGCGAATCGATTCGCTTCACTGATTTCCACGTCAGCCCGTTCTGCACACCGACGCGTGCGGCGCTCATGACGGGCAACAACCCCGGATTCACGGGGGCTTACCGAACCAGTTCGGGACGCACGATGATGCATCGTGATGAGAAGACGATCGCGAATCTCTTTGCCGACAACGGGTACGCAACCGGGATGGTTGGCAAGTGGCACCTCGGCGACAACGCTCCGCACCGACCGCAGGACCGGGGATTTCAGGATGTTGTCTGGCATCGTTGCGGCGGTGTGGGGCAGGCCTCGGACTACTGGGGCAACGACTACTTCGATGACACCTACGAACGGAACGGGAAGTTCGAGAAGTTCGCCGGATACTGCACAGACGTCTGGTTTCGAGAGGGCATTCGCTTCATTGAAAAGAACAAAGACAAACCGTTCTTTCTCTACCTTCCGACCAACGCCCCGCACGGTCCTTACCTTGTGCCGGACAAATGGGCGAAGCCTCACGTTGGCAACAAGGACGTGGCCAATGCGAACTTCTACGGGATGATCGCCAACATCGATCACCACATGGGGCTGCTGCGGGAACATCTGACGAAGCTCGGGCTGGCCGAGAACACGATTCTGATCTTCATGACCGACAACGGAACGGCGGGCGGTGGAAGATTCAGCGGTTTAGATTCAGAACCGCTGGTGGGCTACAACGCGGGGATGCGCGGGAAGAAGTCGTCGGTTTACGACGGCGGTCATCGCGTGCCCTTCTTTGTGCATTGGCCGAAAGGCAACCTGACCGGCGGCAGGGATATCGAAACACTCGCGGCCCACATCGATGTGCTGCCAACTCTAGCGGATCTCTGCGACATCCCGGTGCCGGATGATTACAAGCCGGACGGCGTCTCGCTGAAACCGTTGCTCTATGAGTCCGATCCATCGTGGGCGCGCGATCATCACATCATTCAGTTTCACGGCGGCGCGGGAGCAAGGACGCTGCCGTCAAAGCCCTTCGAGTACACCGTCGTGTTGACCGAGCGCTGGCGACTGGTCAATTCAAACGGCCAAAGCTTGTATGACATTCAGGCCGATCCCGCTCAAAAGCATGACGTCGCCGAGAAACATCCCGAGGCCGCCGCCCGGTTGCGTGCTCATTATCAGCCGTTCTGGGAAACCGTGTCGCCACGACTGACGCCCGTTCGGATTGACGTCGGCAATCCTGTAGAAAATCCCACCGTCCTTTGCTCGCAGGATTGGTACATGCCAACCGGAAATCCGCCGTGGAACTTTGGCTCAATTCGACGGCTGCCCAAGGTCACCGGGCCGTGGATGCTGCAAGTTCAGAAAGCCGGTCGGTACCGAATCACCCTTCGCCAGCTTCCCAAAGAAGCAAATCAACCTGTTATTGCCGAGCGTGCGAAAATCGAGATCGCCGGTCAAACTGTGGAGCGGCCAGTGGGAGCATTCAGCAAGGGCGTCGTTTTTGAAATCGACCTGCCGACCGGTCCGACGGAACTGGTGACGTATCTCTACGACAGGAATGGCAAGGTCGGCGGAGCGTATTTCACGGAGGTCGAAGCACAATGAACCGTCCGAGCAAACTCATCGCCCGCAGGCATCCGTTCTTTGCGCTTATCATCTGCGCTGTGGCCTGGCTTAGGAACGCCACTCCGATGTTTGCGTTTGTCGTGTTAACATTCGGCATGATTGGGGCGAGCTGCGCAGCGGAGACCGTCGCCACGCTGCGCGCCAATGACGCGCTGCCGCCATTTAGATGGGATCACGTGCCCGTGTATGCCCACGTCGGCAAGTCGTCGGATGACTTCACGACGGAAGAGCTGGATTTCCTGGCGAAGCATTTCGATTTCATCACGATCGAGAAGGGCCAGGTGGCACGTAAGTACGGCAATACCGAAGAGGGTTTCGCCGTGGCGGCGCGGGAGATCAAGAAGCGAAACCCCGACGCGAAGGTGCTGTTCTACTGGAACGCCTCGCTGGACTCCTCGACTGTCAGGTGGGGCTACAAAGCCGCGAAAACATTTCCCGCAGATGGGCATCTGAAAGACAGGGCGGGCAAACCGGTTCTCCGGCGCAAGACGGTTCCGAACTACGACCTGAGGCGTCCGGATGTCCGCGCGTGGTGGTTGGACGCCGCGGCGAAGGCCGTGACCGACTACGGGGCAGACGGGATCTTCGCCGACGCGATGGGAGATCCGCCGCGAGCCAATCTCAAGACTCTCGACGAGCAGACAGTGAGCGATCTGCGATCCGCCAGGCTCGCCTTGATGAAGGAAACCCGCCGCAAGATCGGGCCCGACAAACTGATCGTCTACAACGGGCTGATGAGGGAAAACCGCGAGAAGCTGCTGCGCGTCACCGATGGCGCGATGAACGAGCGTTTCGGTCACTTCGATAACGGTTCGAGCAAGGAACAGATTGCCGAGGCCATCCTGGCGGCGCAGGCCGCGGGCCGCGAAGGCAAGATCGTGCTCATCAAGGCGTGGCCCGGCTTCTCGTATCGGGAGCCGAAGATGATGAAGAAGCCGCGCGACGAACTGGCGCGTCTCGCGAAAGAACGCATCACGTTCCCGCTGGCCTGCTTTCTCGTGGCGGCGCAACCGAACTGCTACTTCTGTTACACCTGGGGTTATCGGGAGAAGTTGGGCACATTCCAGTGGTATCCCGAGTTCGACAAACCGCTCGGTCCGCCGCAGGGCGATGCGATGCGGACGGGTTGGACCTGGCAGCGCGACTTCGCCCACGCCTCTGTCTTTGTTGATCTTGAGACCCGAACCGCCAAGATTGATTGGAAACGCTAGCCATGTTTAAGCGCCTTTGCACATTCTTGTTGATTGCGATCGCTCTGCTGTCGTCACATACGGCGAGTGCCGAATCAGATCGTCCCAACATCGTTGTCTTTCTGGCCGACGACATGGGATGGGGTGATTCAGCGACCTACGGTCACAAGCTGATTCAGACGCCCAACCTCGACAGGCTGGCGTTGCAAGGCGTGAAGTTCACTCAGTGCTATTCGGCCTGCGGTGTCTGCTCGCCGTCACGATCAGCGATCCTCACCGGGCGGACGCCGTATCGCAACGGCGTCTATCGACACTTGTCGGGCAATCACGAAGCCCATCTGCGCGCCAGCGAAATCACGTATCCAAAGCTGTTGAAATCAGTCGGTTATGAAACCTGCCACGTCGGGAAATAGCATCTCAATTCAAAGCCTCAATTCAATACTTCGAAGTTTCCGCAGCCTGGCGATCATGGGTACAAATATTGGTTCGCCACGCACAACAACGCCAGTCCCAGCCACAAGAACCCCGACAACTTCGTCCGCAACGGAAAGCCCGTCGGTGAACTCAAAGGCTTCTCCGCGCCCTTGGTTGCCGCCGAAGCGGCGCGCTGGTTGAGTGGTGTGCGCGATAAATCAAAACCCTTCGCGGTCTCTATCTGGATCCATGAGCCACACTCGCCGATTGCGACCGACCCGCAGTTCTCTGGTCTCTACAACGGACACGAGAACAGCAAATACATGCGCAACATCACGCAACTCGATCACGCGCTCGGACAGGTGATGCAGGCGTTGGACAAAGAAGGCGTGAGCGACAACACGTTATTGATCTTCACGTCGGACAACGGACCTGTTGCAAACTTTGGAGGCACGACCGGCGGTTTGCGGGGCGGTAAACGGAGCGATCATGAAGGCGGCATTCGCGTGCCCGGTATCGTGCGCTGGCCAGGACACATCAAGCCAGGAACGGTCAGCGATGTTCCCGTGATCGGCACGGACATCTTTGCCACCGTTCTGGATATCACCGGAATTCCGCTTCCGAAGGACCGCACGATCGACGGCGTCAGCATGCTGCCCACTTTTGCCGGCAAGCCTGTCGAAAGAAAAGTTCCGCTCTTCTGGAGAACGCACGTTTCACCGCCGGCTGACCGCGTGGCTCTGCGCATCGGCGACTGGAAACTGGTCGGCGACGAGACGTTGACGAAGTTTCAGTTATACGAAATCCAGAAAGACTGGAAGGAAGAACGCGATCTCGCCGCCTCAATGTCAGAGAAGACGGAAGAGATGAAGAAGCGGCTTTTCGAGGTTTGGAAGGCGATCGAAAAGGAAGGACCCGACGAGTGGTGGAAGAACGAACGGCAAAAACCTGTACGAGGCGGGAAAGTGAATTACTGAATTGTCCTGCTTCAATGAATTAAGCCACAGATCAAACACAGATTTTCACCGATGAGATCACTCTTACCCCGCACGCAATCTGTGCAAATCGGTGTTTCATCGGTGGCCCAGGTACACATATCATGAAAAATACTGTTCTGATATCCCAAGCCGTTTTCGTTCTCTCGTTGGCGTTGACGCCGCTTTCTCATGCTGCCGACACGACGAAGCCCAACGTCATTTTCATGCTGACCGATGACCTGGGTTACTCCGATGTTGGGTGCTATGGCGCGGAGAAAGTGAAGACGCCACACATTGACCGGCTTGCTGCCGAAGGTATCCGGTTCACGGATTTTCACACGGCGGCTTCAATCTGCTCGCCGTCGCGGGCGGCTTTTCTGACGGGCGCTTATCCGCAGCGTGCCGGACTTTACATGGGCATCAATCCGAACCGGACGGCCCATTGGTTTCTCGGGCTTCATCCCGATGAGATCACGATTGCCGAGCAGTTTAAGCAGCAAGGTTACGCAACCCACATGGTCGGCAAGTGGCATCTCGGCACGGAGCCGGAATTTTTGCCGCGAACACAGGGCTTCGATCATTACTACGGCATGCCGTGCAACTATTCCCATTCGCCGAAGTTCTTCGACGACGATGAAGAAGTCTTCGCAAAGACGCCGCTGGATCGGCTGACGCAGCTTTATACCAAACGCGTCACGTCGATCATTCGCGATCAGGCAAAAAGCGGAGAACCGTTCTTCCTGTATTACGCCCACAACTATCCGCATACGCCGTGTCAGGCCGGCAATGATTTTAAAGGAACTTCGCAGGACGGCGTCCGCGGCGATGTCATGCAGGAACTCGACTGGAGCGTCGGCGAGATGATGACCGCGCTGAAAGAAGCGGGCGTCGCGGACAACACCCTCGTCGTCTTCACTTCGGATAACGGTCCGACCAACAACAAGTACGCCCAACCTTACCGTGGGACCAAATACGTCACGTTCGAAGGCGGCCATCGCGTCCCGTTCATCGTCCATTGGCCGGCTTTGATAAAATCGAGCCGCGTTTCGAATGCCCGAGTCAATGCGATGGACCTCTTTCCGACGCTGTCTGAAATTATTGGCGCTGACTTGCCCACGGACCGAGTGGTTGACGGCGAAAGCCTGCTGCCGCTGTTCGCAGGCAAAACGCTTCAGCGGACCGCCAACGATCCTTTCTACTACTACAACTGCGAAAATCTCCAGGCGATTCGTCGTGGCAACTGGAAACTCCACCTGCCTCGCAGCAAAGAGCAACTACCGTTCTGGGACAAGAACAAAACGTTCGCCAATCTTCAGAAGCCGGTTCTGTACAATCTGCGCACGGACAAAGGCGAAAGCACGAACGTAGCGGCCGACAATCCCGAAGTCGTGCGGCAGATGGTCGACCTCGCCGAATCAATGCGGGGAAACCTTGGTGAATTCATGCAGCGTGGAAGATCGCAGCGACCAACCGGCTCGCTGTTTCCCGACGTTCCGGTCATCAGTCACGAAAAGGACTGGAGTACCATTGCCCCCGCAACAGCAAAAGCGATTGCCGCCGAACGTCTGAAGCGACATCCGAATCAAAAGCAGAAAAAGAAACGACGAAAGAAGCAAAAATGAAAAATCTACACCTCATCGGTTTTATATGCCTTGGATTGACCCAGTCACTTGCAGCAGCCGAGCAACCGCCCAACGTCGTTCTGATCTTTGCCGACGATCTCGGCTATGGAGACCTGGGTTGTTATGGCGCGACGAAGGTCAAAACGCCTAACATCGATCGGCTTGCAAAAGAAGGGCGACGGTTTACGGACGCGCATTCGGTATCGGCGGTCTGCACGCCGTCCCGCTATACACTGCTCACTGGGGAATACCCGGTGCGGGCGAACGGAGGCAGAGGCGTATGGGGGCCTGCCCCGATTACGTCACCGCTCATCGTCGACACTGAGAAGACGACGATTGCGGATGTCTTCAAAAGCTGCGGCTACGACACGGCTGTCGTCGGGAAATGGCATCTGGGATTCGGCCAGGGAACGAACAAATGGCAGGAGCCGTTGCGGCCTGGTCCGCAGGACCTTGGATTCGATTACTACTTCGGCATGCCTGTCGTTAACAGTGCTCCTCCTTATGTCTATGTGGAAAACGATCGCGTCGTGGGCGGCGATCCCGACGATCCGCTGGTTTATCTTGGCAGGAATGCGAAGAACGCCACGCCGATCACGCCAATTCCACCAGAGGCCGCGAATCGCAGTCGCAATGCATTCGGCGGAGCGAAGGAAGCTCACAAGCTGTTCAATGATTACCAGGTTGGAACGACGTTCGCGAAGAAGTCGGTCGAGTGGATTAAGGAACGCAAAGACAAACCGTTCTTTCTGTATCTGGCAACGACCAACATTCATCACCCCTTCACTCCGGCCAAACGCTTTCAGGGCACCAGCCAGTGCGGACTCTATGGTGACTTCATCCATGAGCTTGACTGGATCGTCGGAGAAATTCTTTCGTGCCTCGAAGACAACGGGTTAAGTGACAACACGCTGGTGATCTTTACCAGTGATAACGGCGGTATGTTCAACTTCGGCGGACAGGCCGCTTTTAAGGCCGGGCATCGGCAAAACGGCGATCTGCTTGGTTTCAAGTTCGGCGTCTGGGAAGGCGGGCACCGCGTGCCGATGATCGTCCGTTGGCCAGGCAAGGTGAAGCCCGGCACGACTTCGAAACAGTTGATCGGCAATGTCGACATGCTGGCGACGTTTGCGGCATTTACCGGACAGAAGCTCGACAAGGTTCAGCAAGCGGACAGCGTCAACGTGCTTCCTGCATTTGTCGGCGAACCGGAGAAACCGATACGCGACCATCTGGTCCTTGCCCCGCACAAGGGCACGCACTTGTCGGTCCGCAAAGGAAAGTGGATGTATATTCCCGGACAGGGCAGCGGCGGATTCGGGGGCCGGAAACCCAGCGACCACACGTTCGCCGGACCGGCAGCGGCCAGTTTTGTAGGCTCCGTCAACAGCGACATTGAAGACGGAAAGATCAAGAAGGATGCGCCG
This sequence comes from uncultured Pirellulaceae bacterium, assembly GCA_964343305.1. GTDB lineage: Bacteria > Planctomycetota > Planctomycetia > Pirellulales > Pirellulaceae > CAYFJO01. The sequence continues at coordinate 20,766 of CAYFJO010000025.1, forward strand.
CCCGCTCAGCTCTACGATCTGGCAGCGGATGTGAACCAGACGCAGAACGTCCACAACGAACATCCCGATGTTGTGAAGGAACTGAGTTCGTTGCTGGCAGGCTACAAGCCGAAACCTGGACCCGCTAAAGGGAAACCACGTGTGTCGGGCAAGCCCGCCAAAAAGACAGCAGCTATGCCGAGCACCCGAAGCGCGTCCTTTGACTTCGAGTCGGGCAAGCTGGAGCCCTGGAAGATAGTCGAAGGGAAGTTCGGTCACCCCATCGGTAGCCGGGCAGAGTTCTTCAGAAACAAGCGAGAATACAACAAGCAGGGAACGTATTACCTGACCACGCTCGAATCCGCGGCGAACGCTGAGAAAGGCATGGACAGCCAGACCGGTGTGATCGTGTCACCGCTCTTCGTTCCCGAAAGCGGAACAATGACATTTCGGGTGGGCGGTGGCTTCGGTCAATCCACCTACGCCGCGCTATGCACGGCCGACGGCAAAGAAGTTCAGTTTGCTCGAGGCGAGAACGACCAGGTCATGCAAGAAGCGACGTGGGACCTTTCGCCTTACGCTGGCAAGATGATGTTCATCAAGGTCGTTGATCAGTCGACGAACGGCTGGGGGCATATCACCGTTGATGACTTTCAGTTCGATGCAAAAGTGCTGGAAGAACACCCTGAATTGACGTCGACCGAAGACCAAAGTAGCTCGGCGGTCCCCGCCAAAAATCACGACCGGGATAGCCGTGCTACCAAGAATTCAAAACCGAACTTCGTCGTCATCTTCACGGACGACCAGGGTTACGGGGACCTCAGTTGCTTCGGTGGCAAACACGTCAGCACGCCTCGCATTGATCGGATGGCGGCGGAGGGTTCGCGGCTGACGAGCTTTTATGTGGCGGCTCCGGTTTGCACTCCATCCCGCGCCGCTCTGATGACCGGGTGCTACCCGAAGCGCATCGACATGGCGACCGGTTCGAACTTCGGAGTGCTGCTCGCCGGAGATCGGAAAGGATTGAACCCCGATGAAATCACCATCGCCGAAGTTCTCAAGACCGCCGGCTACAAGACGGGCATGTTCGGCAAGTGGCACCTCGGAGATCAACCGCAGTTCCTGCCGACGAAGCAAGGCTTCGATGAGTTCTTCGGCATTCCTTACAGCCACGACATTCATCCGTTTCATCCGAGACAGAGTCACTACAAGTTCCCGCCGCTGCCTCTGCTGGAGAATGAGACGGTCATCGAGATGGACCCGAATGCCGATTTTCTGACGAAGCGGATCACCGACCGTGCGGTGTCATTCATCGAGAAGAACAAGGACGAGCCGTTCTTTCTCTACATCCCGCATCCCATTCCCCACGCCCCGTTGCAAGTTTCGCCCCCGTTCATGAAAGGCCTATCGGACGACATCGTGGCGACGCTGAAGGCGGAAGACGGCAAAATCGATTACAGGACTCGGGACAAGCTCTTCCATCAGGCGATTGCCGAAATCGACTGGTCCGTCGGGCAAATTCTCGACGCGCTCAAGGCCAATGGTCTCGACGAAAGCACACTCGTCCTTTTCACTTCCGATAACGGCCCCCCGAAGAACACCCTCTTCGCCAGTCCGGGCCCGTTACGCGGCAACAAGGGGACCACCTTCGAAGGCGGCATGCGCGAGCCCACCGTCGTCCGCTGGCCGGGAAAGATCCCGGCAGGCAAGCCCAACGACGAACTCATGACCGCCATGGATTTGCTTCCGACTTTCGCGAAGCTGGCTGGTGCAGCAATCCCGACAGATCGGGTCATCGATGGCAAAGATATCTGGCCCACTCTCATCGGCGAGGCGCAAACGCCACACGACGCGTTCTTTTACCATCGCGGAAACCAGTTGCAGGCGGTGAGGTCCGGGAAGTGGAAACTCCATACGAACAAAGGAAGACTCACACAGCTCTACGACCTGGAGAGCGACATCGGCGAGAAGAACAACGTCATCAAGTCGAATCCGGAGGTTGTGCGGAGACTCAACGGACACTTGAAGGCGTTCGCAAAAGACATTGCCGAGAACAGCAGGCCCGCCGCCTTCATCGAGAATCCGAAACTACTTCGTAAGTAACCGTTTCGCGTGTCCCGCCGTCATCAGCAGATCGTTTCATGTCCAGCGAGTCCATCAGAATCACGTCAGCGGAAGTCATCGACCTTCGCGTCCCGACCTCCGACCAGTTGCTCGGTTCTGATCCTTTTCACAAGGAACCCGATTACTCCTCTGCTGTCCTGCATCTTGAAACCGATGTGGGGCTGCGAGGTGTCTCGGTCGTTTTCACTGTCGGTGCTGGCACGGATTGGATTTGCCACGGGATTAGCGACCTGTGCCAGTTGATTATTGGCACGAGGCTGACAGACTTTGCTGCGGCTCCAATATACCTCTATCGACGTTTGATTGACCACCATCAACTGCGATGGCTGCACGACGGAGTTTTCCGGATGGCGGCCGGAGCGGTCCTGAATGCCATGTGGGACCTGTGGGCGAAGTCGCTGAACAAGCCACTCTGGAAACTGCTGGTTGATCTTGAACCGGAATTCGTGGCCGACTGTATCGATTGGAGAAACATTAGCGACGCTCTGACCCGAGCAGAAGCCATCGCCATACTGCAGGAGCGTCGGGCAACGATCGATCGACGTGAAAACGAAATGGCTGAACTGGGCCCAAAGGCATACTGCACTGCCGGATGGGTGGGGCTCAGCGACGACGAGATACTCGCGACGATCCGCAAGCTGCAGGAGCAGCGTTTTGATTCGTTCAAACTGAAAGTGGGCCGTGATCTGTAGCGGGACATACAGCGGATTCGATTCATGCGGGATGCAATTGGCCCCGAGTGCAATCTGATGGTCGATGCCAATCAGTACTGGGGACTCACCGAAGCCAAACGTCACATCGAGCACTACCGGCCATTCGGGCTCAAATGGATCGAAGAACCGATCGCGCGCGACGATGTCCTCGGCTATGTTGAACTTGCAGAAACTTTCGCCGATGCCGACTTCGATTTTGCGTGTGGCGAGCAAGCAGCCTCACCGGTCATCTTCAAGCAGCTCCTGAAAAGTGGAGCAATCAAGTACTGCCAGATCGACGCCGTTCGAGTTGCGGGCGTCAACGACGTGCTGGCAATTATCCTGATGGCGGCGAAATACAACGTGCCAGTGTGTCCTCACGGCGGCGGTATCGCTTTGTGCAACATGATTCAGCACTACGAAATGTGGGATCAGATTGCAGTGGCCGGCCACTCCGAGACTCAACTGGTTGAATACATCGACTTCCTACAGGATGCTGTAAAACATCCGGTCAAAGTCCGCGACGGCTGCTACGTCACACCGACCGCTCCCGGATGGGGCCTCGAATTCCTGCCGGATTTCATCGAGCGGCATCGTTTTCCCAATGGCGACATCTGGATATCACGGCCCCCAGAGAAGAAAGGGGCAACCTTCGAGGTCTCGCCTGATCGGCATGAGCAGAGCTGAACATTTCGCGTAGCGCGCCGAGCTGTTTGCCACATCATGTGACCGCGGTTACCGTCTTATCCAGACAACGACAATACGCCAACCAAACGCACACATTGCATTGTGTTCAGCAATCCGACAAGTTCCCTCACAAACGTGCTCAGGGCTTGGTCGTGGTGATTGCTCAGTTCCGCGTAAACTACGGCCGTTCTGCGACCAAGAAGATCTAGGGACTTCGGCGCTCGCATCGACGTGGGCCTGAAGTGGTAAAACTCTGTCAGCAAATCCTGCATCGCTCGCTTTGACTCGAATGGACGTGGAAACTCATCAAGGGGCTCTTCAAAACACAACTCGCAGGCATCGTCAAACATTGCCTGAATGAATCGAATGCTCTCTTCCTTCCAGCCAGCGAGTTGATTCGCCGCTTGGTCATAGGAACGAAGTACAGATTGCTTTGTATGCGGTGCGCGGTTGAGAAAAGGTGTCTTTGAGCGAAGCTCAGAAAGTAGGCCAAAGTCATCGTCAAGAGTCGGCGTGATTTCAAACCTTGAGTACGAATTGACTTCTGGCTGAACGGTCAGTCGCGAAGGTTTGGAAAGAATCTGAGTAGTCATCATCTTTTCTCCTGTGGAAAAAGTAAGGGTTGTTTGGTTGCTGTAGATTCCAAACGTCGTCGAGTCGGTAAGACGTTGGCAATATCGGGAAGAACCACCACCTCCTGTGCGTGAGGCAGCTTTGCCCTTTTGATTTCACGTTCGAGTTCATACCGACGTGCGTCAGTGACTGTCACGAGCGTGAGTCGAAACTTGTTGTGCTCCAAGCGCAGCCGCATCGACGGCCAGCCAGGCTGGTCCGGGTCAATTAGGAAGTTCGCCCCATCGCGTTTTTTGCGCCCGAAAAGCGATTGCAGGTGCGGCAGTACTTTGCGACCAAAAAATTGGTGCTGACCTCGGTCCAGTACCAAGTAGCCCAGCGTATCTCCGTCTGCGTAGAAGATCTTTTGCCGAAAGGGGTCGGTGTTTGTGGCCTCAATGTGTGCGGCTAGGTCGGGAAACTTGTCCAGGTGTTCGCTTGGCCGATACAGCAAAATGTGCGGTTCTTTCTCATTCGTACAGTAGAGCAGGGCCGCGTAACGGACTGCCTTGGCATAGCCCTTTGGCGGCGACGAGGTCGAGCGTGAAACTCGGTGTCCCAGGCTTCGCAAATGCGCTACGGCTTTATCGGTCAGTTGGTAGAATTTTCGGCATTTGTCGAGTTGCCGACCTCGAATCCAGCCTTCCGCACAATGCCGCTTAATCCAACTGGCAACTGCCGCGGCTTTCTTACCGCGAAAGTGCCGTCGCCAAAGGATTTCAAAAACAAGAAAGCGAAAAACCACGAATTCGAGAAAAATCAAAGTGTCTTTTTCCGAGGGCTTCATTGGTTTGGTTCCTACCACAGAATCCAGGAGTACCCGGCGGCAACACAGCGTTCACAGTGATGTCGCAGCCAATCGGCGGGATAGCGGCCACCGATTTCAATGGCCGTGATTCCCTGCCGCGTTTTGAGAAGTGCATCAGGGATCGGACCTGATGAGCCATCGCACCGTTGGCGATACTGCAAACATCGCTCCGAAGTCCAACACTTGAGAGCGACACCAGGATGCCGATGCAAGTATGCCAACCAAACCGAACTGCAAAGCAGGTCATGAGAAACCTTGTGTGGCGCGGAAAGCGTATCGCAGCCAGTCCAATGCCCATACAAGCGAGCGAACTTCATGCTCGGCCAGTACACTCGACATCGTCGAGCCGGAACGTCCCAGCGACGGTCAAGCTGATAGGCAAGTCTGTTGTAGTTTGGATCCGGATCGCCGGGTCGCTGAACATGAAGCGGCGCGGCCGGCGGTTCCACCAAACACACGTCGAGTTCTGCCGAATGAAAAACCCCGGCCGCTTCCCGGCGCCTCATCCACACCATCGCCGCTCGCGATGGGTTCGCACATTCCGCGAAATAGACGCTAAGTTGCACCAACGTCCAGAAGAGGTTCTGACGAAATGCATCAGAGACATCGCCAAATCTCTTGGGATGTTGGCGGGTTGCCGGGAGCGGCCGCATAGTGATCACCATTCATTCAAGGATTCAAAAGAGACGCTTTTCAACTTGGTTTCCAAAGACAGTCCAGGCAGAGTTGGGGAACTCTTCTCGGCCGTAAAGCTCCAAATACGGAGCAGGACTTGCCTTCTCAATGAGTGCTCGAACGGCACCAGGCTTTCGACTATGCGTGGTACGGCGTGCCTTTATCCAACTCGGCAGTGTCCGGTCCTGAAAGGTCAGCTTCCCTCGAACACCAAGCAGCAAAAACTCATGTGAAACACGCCAGTAGTTGCCCATACCAATCTCGTCTTTGACCCACACGAGACAGGACTTGAATCCAAATCCCCATGCTTCCATCACCTCAAATGCTTCACGCAAAAAGGCGTTCGTTGTCCACAAATGCAAATGGGCGTTGTCGGCTGCGAGTTGCTCAACAGGTTCTTCGCAAATCTGCTCAATCGACAGCACCGAGTAATGATCTACCGCCGCAGCTCGCGACGCCCCGTTTTCGTACGGCCACGGTGGGTCGGCGTAGATCGTCGGATACTGCCGTCCTTGTGCAATGAGTTCCTGCAGGCTGCTTACGGAGCAGGCATCAGGCGTGGCGTCCATTGCTGGTTTTGTCGTGGTCGATGATTCGTTTTCAAACAAATCCAGTTGCGCGGCCCCATTGAGTTCGCGAATCCTTTCAGCCAAACGACTCACAAGTTCACTCAGCGCCAATTTGATCTCTGCGGCCTCTGCTACGATGTTTAGCTTGCTGAATGCCAGGACCGTCTTGATTGGCACCGGCGCTTCCAAGGTACGTCGAAGTTGTTGAATGGAAACAGGCTCGTGAAACTGCTCTTCCCAATAGTTTGCAAATGCGGCACGCACTGAAGCGACGGCGAAGCTGTCCTCAATCGTTGAACAAGGGCGAAATGACACAGCGCATTGGAGCACCGATCCCCGGCGCGCGGGCGGCATGGTAAACAGCAAGCTTGTTAGTTCTTGCAGTCCGTTCGATGTTGTCACTCCGTTGCTCATTACCTCACGCCGCTTTCCTTTCAAACGACTTGACTAGTCCGCCAACGTGCGACTTCACTTCCACCTATTCCAGCTTCACGTTGTCCCAGTCATCGGGCGGCTTGCGGACCGGCGGTAAAGAGTCTCGCTGCGAATGCGATCGCACGGTGTTGTCGTAGCTGACAAATTCGCCAATCAGATAGTCGAGATGTCGCTTGCCGAACACGATGAACTTCCGCAGGCATTCTCGTTTAATGGTCTGCACGAATCGCTCAACGCGACCGTTCAAATTTGGCGAGCACACTGGCAACGGGTTTGTTCGTACATTGTGGCTCTTCAGTGCCGCCACAAACTCCTTGGTAAACTTGGTGTCGCGATCGTGCATCACGATGGAGGGCTTGGCTTCGCGGCATGATGTCTCGGAGACAAAGGACTCAGCTTGTTTGGCCACCCAAGCGGAATTGGGATGTGCCGCCGACGATGAAGCGATGACTTCACGCGTCTTCATGCACAGAAACACGAGCACATAAAGCTGCCGAATCCCGCGAGACGTGATGGTTTGTACGGAGAAGAAATCGCAGGCCCACAACGTCTCGCCGTGCCGCTTGATGAAGTCGTCCCAGCAATCCGATGTGCGGTTAGGACCCGGCTGGATTCCTTCTTCTTGGAGAATGTTGCGAACCGTTTGGCGGCTGACTCGGCGAATGCCAAGCTTGCGAAGCTCTCCGATGATTCGCGTATAGCCGAAACCGGTTTGCTTGGCGATCTCGATGACCAGCTTGCGCAACTGCTTCGGTTTGCGTTGGCCGCCCTTGGGTTTGGGCGTGTTCTTTTTGCATTTCGTCTCGCGACACCAGCGATAAAATGTGCCGGGTGTAACAACAGTGATTAGTTCCTCGATCGCACGGCCCAGTGCCTTGCCGTACTTGAGCAGCCGCTGGCGTTCGTCCGGCCGCGTGTGGATCTGTCCGGGCACGCGCGCCCTCAGGATCTTGTTTTCCTCTTTGAGAAATTCGATATATTTTGCCAACTCGCGATCGGTCGTCGAGGCGATCAGCGCGAGTAACGGATGGAAAATCTTGGCCATCGTGGTATGCTCGTAAGTTGATAGTGTGAAGGAGGATGACACATTCGTTTTACCCCGCTATGGCTCCTGTGGAATTTGAAATTACACCGCTTGGGTCGAGGAATTCGAGCCGTCGTTTGTTGACCGGAATAACCAGCAAACCTTCTCATTGCGCAGGCTCCTTCGGTGATGAATTTGAGCTTGGTTTGCGTTCAACGTGATTGCTGGCGTGAACGATTGTGTTGACCGTTTCACGAATGTGCGGCGGCAGTTCGTTCCAAGAAGCGAGCACGCTTTGCAAGTCTCGCCGCACGAGAAAGTGACACTCGATGTCACTGGAGGACGATGCCGGATAGTCGCTTAGGCAACTGTGACGGCAACTGGTTTTCTTGGTTTGCCGTAACTCTTTGACAGGTTTCTCAGTTACGGGTTTCGCGTCGCGGCCTACGGAACCGAAGGGGGTTTTTTGGTTTTCTCGTTCCCAGGATTAACAATAATCCCCGCCGCCGCACCAATTCGTGAAACTACTTTGCCGACCCACTTTGATGTGAGTCGGGCGGGTGTTGATCTTCTTCCCAATCTAAGTTGAAGTGAAAGAGGGTTGAAGACCCATCCGTGTCGCTCAGCCTTGGGAGTTTCAAGCAATACCGATTCGAACCAGGGGAGGAGTGGAATCTCCTCTTCGGTTGCATTCTTTTGCATTTCATGGGGAATCCGGAGAACCGGCAACCGTCCAGCCTTCCATTCTGGCACAATTCTCAAAGGGTCGTCCCAAGAGACATTCATTAACTCGTCAATTCGAAGAGCCGACTCCCAAAGTCCACGTAGAAGGTATTTCCACGACGGTGCAGCTTCGCTGCCAACCTCGCTTTCAACAACAGCGAGCAATCGTTCCCACTCCTCACCCACAAGCGAACGCCCCTTCATCGCTCGTAATTTGGCAACCTTCACCTTTTTAATCTTTGGAGAGGAATCGAGATACCTTTGCGCGACTTTGGGCCAATGCCGCTTGCTTCATGCAAGCGGTGCTTACCTTCAGCATGCCACCGCGTTCATCGCGGTGGCACTTGACCTTTCGCCCATGAATTCAGGCCAAAGGTGAGAACTACCGCGATGAACGCGGTAGCATCGCGGCGCCAGCACCAACGAAGCCAGTTAGAAAGTGAAAACCGCAGGGATGAATCCCGCGGCATCGGGTGGTTCAAATTCGCGCAAGGCTGTTTAGTGCGGGCTAAAGACTCGCCAAAATCGCGTCGCCCATTTGTTGCGTTGACAATTCACTGCCTAAGTCGGGCGTTTTGTTTCCCTCTGCGAGCGTCTTTTCAACTGCCCTACGAATTTGACTTGACGCGACTGATTCGCCGAGGTGTTCTAGCATCATTGCCGCGCTAAGGATCGCCGCGATCGGATTGGCAATTCCTTTGCCAGCAATGTCAGGCGCGGAACCATGAACCGGTTCGAACATCGACGGGAAGTTACGTTCGGGATTTGTGTTGGTGCTGGGCGCCAGGCCTAATCCGCCGCCGATGATTCCGCCCAAGTCCGTCAGTAGATCGCCGAACAAGTTTGACGCGACCACGACGTCGAAACTTTCTGGCTGCCGGACGAAGTTCATCACCGCGGCGTCACAGTGCTGCTTGTCGGCTTGGACGTCGGGATATTCCGGCGCGAGTTCGTCGAGAATCTCGTCCCACAAGACGTATGAATATCGCTGGGCGTTGGACTTGGTAATCATCGTCAGCCGATGCCGACGAGTGCGTGCCATTTCGAATCCGTAACGCAGCACGCGTTCGATGCCGTATCGTGTGTGAATAGCCGTTTGGACAGCCCGTTCGTCAGAATACCCCTGTCGAAATCGACCGCCGATGTTGACATACTCGCCTTCCGAATTCTCGCGGATCACCACCAGGTCGATGTCGTCGGGTCCCTTGTCTCGCAAAACGCCAGGGAGTCCAGGATAAAGTCGCGAAGGACGAACGCAGGCGTATTGGTCGAATGTCTGACGGATTTGGACCAGCGGCGCGAGCGTCACATGATCGGGAATCTCGTCGGGCCAGCCGACGGCACCGAGCAGGATGGCATCGAACGGTCGCAGCACGTCAATAAAATCATCCGGTACGACTTTGCCATGCTCTTTCCAGTAATCCGCGCCCCACGGCAGTGTCGTCTTGTCGAGGCGAAATGGACCGCCGTGACTCTCCAAGTGGTCCAGCACACGAATCGTATGCTCGATGACTTCCGGACCAATTCCGTCGCCCGGATAGACTGCGATTTTATATTCGTTCATAGTGATCCTTAAATCCTTCAACAACATCCTCGAACGATCCCCGAAGCGGCATCGCAAGAGGGTCGTACATTGTTTCTCATCTCTGCTGTCTCAAGTCAATTGGTCGGTGACAACATGGCGAAAGAATCAGCGAAAAAAATCCTACGTTTCACACTCATCGTCCTCCTTTGTGTCGCGGTCGTGATGTTTCTCATTCCGCGTGGCCGCGATTTCGACGTCGACAGCGAGACGATACGCGGCATCGGATTCTTGGAAAACGGCGAGTTCAAGAAAACCAACATGATTGATCCACGCGGGTTCGGCGAGGCGGCGAGCCGATTCATCGAAATCACCAAGCGACTTCCGGGCGAGCGATTGGGCTGGCAGAACCTGGCGATTTGCCGATTCCTGGAACTCGCCGAACGGGTCGATCGCGAAGAAGAAGAGAGTGTAGACAAAGGCGACTTTTCGACTGAGCCAGCACTAACCGCGATCGACAACTTGAAAGCCTACGACGAGAAATCTGTTGTTGCACACTGGCTGGCAGGACAAACGAAATTGATCGCGGCCGATCTTGGCGACGCCGCTCAACGCGCGGAACTTTTGAGCGAGGCCATTGATGAATTCAAGCGGGGCATCGAATTAGGACCCGAGCAGGCGTGGGTTCACTACACGTTGTACGACGTCGTTAACAAATACCAACTGAGTGAATACGCCAGCGAAGCCTCGACGGCTGTAAAGCGTGCCTTCGAGTTGGCTCCCGAAAACCTCGTTGTGTTGATGGCCTGCCTCGTAGACCAGGCATCGGCCAAGGACGAGTCGATTTCGAAGGCCATTCAGCAAGCCAAGCAGTCACTGGCATTCCTTGCACGTCACTGCCAACGATTCGGAATTGACTTGGAACAAGAGATTCCCAAAGCCGAGCAGTCCATCGAAGAAGGCAACTGGCGGGCGGCGAGACTTTCGTTTCGTCAAATCCAAAACATTGTGCTCAGCCACGACGCGTTCAAGAGCGATCTGTCGGCCATGCGTGCCGCGGCCCGTCAATCGGCGTTGGATTTTGTTGTATTCGAGTATTCGCCGAGCGTTGCTGAGCAATTTAGGATGAAAGCTCCGCCACCATCGCCAGCGATCGACGTGCGGTTTAAACCAATCTCGGATGTCGAGCCGCTGGCGGCAATCCCCGACATTCGTGACTTGAAGATTTTGGATTTCGACTTGGATGGCCTGTTGGATCTGGCCGTCCTGTGTGATGCGTCGCTCGAAGTGTTCGGACGAAAGTCCACGGGCGAATCATGGCAATCACTTACACGGATTGATCTGCCCGCGGGGATGCAAGGAATGACCGCCGGGGCATCACGCGATTTCAAAGACGACAAGTATGTTCCGGACCTGGACAAAGACGAAGATGCACCGCCTGGAACGAGCAGACGATGGGAAGGCGGGCCTGGATGCCACATATACGACAGTGATTTTTTCGTGTTTGGCAGCGGCGGCGTTGTCGTCATTGAAAACGTCTTGAACGAACAGACGCGCGTCCGTGATCTTGTCGTTGTGGAACAAGGCGAGGCATTTGATGCGCTGAAAGATGTGCATGTCGCACAGCTTGCCGACTTTGACCACGATTCGGACCTCGACCTGGTGATCGCCAGTTCCGCGGCCGTTTCCGCTGGTGTCTCTGTTTGGATCAACGATGGCACGATGGTCTTTTCGGACACGACGGAGTTCTCCGTGATGCCAACGTCGGAGTTGACATTTCACTCCATGATTCCGATAGACTGGGATCGTGATGTGGATATCGATGTTTTACTTTTCGGTAGCGACAAGAACGCGGCTGGCTATCTCGAAAACCTGCGGCACGGCCAGTTTCGATGGAAGCCCTTTGCGGAAGAGTTCGGTCGTTGCACATCCGTGACGGTGGGAGAGTTTGACGGCAACGCGTCCTGGGATGTCGTGAAGTCATCGCCAGATCGCGTCGAACTGCATCTTACAGACACGTCCAGGCCAGGAGTGGTCAAATCGTTAGATCAGGCGACGATCATTGAAAGCGGTTGCAACGAGATCGCCGCCTGGGATTACGACAACGATGGGCAACTCGATTTGTTTGGAACGACGGACCACGGCGTTCTCAACTTTCGTGGCGAAGGCGGCTTGATTACGGAACCCAAGAAGCTCGTATCCCCGATCAAGGACGCGGTTCAATTCTGTCGCGCGGGCGATTTAGACAACGACGGCGACTTGGAACTGGTCGTCGCCACGGCCGTGGGCATCCAGTTGTTTTCCAACGAAGGTGGCAACAAAAACAACTACTTCGTGATCATGGGCATGGGCGACAACGACAACATGGGCAAGGGGCATCATCTTGGCAGCCTGATCGAGATCAAGGCGAGCGGCCACTACCAGGCACGACTGATCAACGGCCAACGCGCGCACTTTGGACTTGGGTCGCGAAAGTCGGTCGACGTTGTCCGCATCTTGTGGACCAACGGCATGCCGCAATCGGTGATGATGCCCGAAACGCGCCATATCCTTTGCGAAGAAATGACTTTGAAAGGCTCCTGTCCGTATCTTTACACTTGGAACGGCGAGCGGTTTGTCTTCCACACCGATCTTCTGTGGGCATCACCGCTCGGTCTTCAAACGGCGGACGGCACGCTGGCACCGGCGCGGCCGTGGGAGTACTTGAAAATCCCAGGCGACAAGCTGCAAGCGCAAGACGGGCATTATGTTTTGCAAGTCACCGAGGAGTTGTGGGAAGCTGCCTACTTCGATCACGTCTCGCTGATCGCCGTCGATCATCCGGCGGATGTCGACATCTTCACGAACGAAAAAGTCGGCCCGCCATCCATTGCCGGGCACAAGATTCACACGGTCAAGAAACGAAAGTCCCCGATCCTTGCGCTGGACAAATTCGGCAACGACGTGATGGATGCAATCGTGAAACAAGACGGCCAGTATTTCAAAGGCTTCCGACGACGGCTTCGGCAAGGTTTCGCTGAAGAACATTTTTTGGAACTCGATCTTGGCATGGTCGACGATCCTAGCAACATCAAGCTCTTCTTAACCGGCTGGATCATGCCTACCGACACGTCGATCAACGTCGGCCTATCCCAGAATCAGAATCTCGACGGCCCGCGCTTTCCATCGATATGGGTACCAACAGAGAACAATCGATGGAAGGAAGCCGTCCCTTTCATGGGATTTCCCGGTGGCAAACCGAAGACGATTGTTGTCGAACTTTCGAAATTGCTCGGCGATGAACCAAGTTGGCAACGCGGCGACCACAGAATTCGCATTGTTACTTCGGGCGAGATCTATTGGGACGAAGTGTTTTTTACGACCGGCGAAGAAGACGCGACGGTCCATGCTCAGTCGCTCGAGCTGACGACGGCCGACTTGCACTACCGCGGCTTCTCGCGCCGCACACCGCGAGGTGAAACAACGCCGGAACTCTACGACTACGAGACCGTCTCGACACATCCCCGTTGGCCGCCGATGCACGGGCGCTTCACGCGGTTTGGTAATGTGGCCGACTTGCTCACTGAATTAGACGACCAGCTTGTCGTCATCGCCAGCGGCGACGAAATCACGTTGCGATTCAACGTGCCCGCCGACCCACCGCCAAAGCGCTGGCAACGCGATTTCGTTTTGCACTGTGTCGGCTGGGACAAAGACGCCGATCTGAACACGGTCTATGGCCAATCGGTGGAGCCGTTACCATTCGTCAGCATGAGCGGATATCCTTACCCGCTGACCGAATCGCCCCCCAATTCGTCCAAGTATCAAAGTTATCTGAAGCGATATCAAACACGAATCCAGCATGCGACATTTTGGCATCGGCTTCGCGAATGATAGGCCGACTGTCAATTCTGTGGCTCCGGCAGCGGTTCTGCTCTAACCGTCGATGCGACCTGCCAGGTCGACGCAACACAGCCGATCGCCCGTTCGAGTTGTGCGATCGCCTGCTCTCGCCGTGCCCGACGCATGTGATAACTGATGCGAAAACGGAGCAAGGTCTCGTAGTTGTCAATCAATTGTTGAAAGCCAATGCGGTCGACCCGGTAGCCTTCGACGGACAGCTCGAGCGTCTGTTCGGCTTTGCGCAGAATCTTCGTGTTGAGGATTGCTAACACTCGGTCGTGCTCGATTGCCTGGGCGTGAAACGTTTCAACATCGGCGCGTAGCTGGTCCCACGTTGCGTTGTAGCGGTGGGAACTTTGCGACGCGTTGGCTCGTGTTTCTCGCACAGCGGCGTTCAATTTGCCCCGATAGATCGGCACGTTCATGCCCAGCATCACCGAATAGGCGTCGTCGCCGTTTGCCACCGGGCTGAGTCCGCGCTCGCCGATGTCGATCCAATTGAATCCGATGTTGAAATCCGGGAAATAATTCTTGCGCGCCAATCGCACGTTCGTATTGTCTCGCTGAATCTCCTGACGACGGGCCTTGAGCTGTGGATGGCATTGATCGATCATCGCCACCAGCATGTCGACGTCGGGCGGCCGTGATGTTTCCGGCATCCGTGGTTGAACTGCCAGCTTTAAACCTCGTGGCAAGTGGATTGCTTTGGCCAACCGTGCGTTGGCTTTTGCCCGGGCTTGTCCTAGTTCGGCCAGCGTGACTTGTAATTGGTGCAGTTCGACTTCCGCTTGCAGGACCGTCTCCAGGCCGACTTGATCCTCGTCCGTTTCGTACTTCGATCGCGACATCGAAATGACATCGTTCAACTTCGGCACCAGCAAACGATTGACGCGGATCGCTTCCTCGATGAAGTACAAGTCGTAGTAGGCCAGCTTCACTTGCTCAATGACCGTCAGTTCGACATTGGCAAGCTCGGCATAGGCAGCTTGTGCATCGTGATAGGCAGCGTGGCCACGGAGCCAGCGTTTGCCAAACCAAGGAAGTTTTTGTGAGACGCTGACGACGGCCTCCTGAGGGCCGGCGGCGGTTTCGATCTCTTTGATGAAAAGCGTTGTCGAAACGTAGGGATCATCCAACGCCCGCGCTTGCGGAATCCGCGCCATGCGAGCCTGAGCCTTCGCGCGAGCGACGCGAATCTCTGGATTGTTCGACATCGCAAACGAAATCAATTCCTCGACGTGCGTCGGCCCTTCGAACAGCCGGTCGTTGTGCGCAGGATTTGCGGCTTTGATGTGTGCAACTTGTCGCACTTCATTCGTGGGCGAGGGTTCGGCGTTGCGCGTCGGCAAAGCGATGGGCGTCGATCGACTGTCGCTTGACGCGGTCTCCGTTTGCGTCGTCGCGCACCCGCCGAGCGCCATCAGCACTACGATCGAACTCCAACAAAGCCCTTGGCATCCAGAACAATACATCCAAGCTCCCGTAAATCCCGCACAACACAACGTCGTTGTACAGTTTGTATCGACAATTCGGTTGGTAGTAAGTCAAAAGTAACGAACGCGACAGAACAGACACTACAACTGGAACGATTGGCACGCGGCTTGTGCGGGTGTGCGCGCACACGTTCAGTGCACATCCGCATAACCGTCAAAGAACAAACGGTGCGCGCTAGGCTCTGTCTGTAGCACAGGCTGCCAGCCTGTTCTTTCCGATGATCGTTACAGCCAAGCTGGCTGTGCTACGTGTTTTGGGGCAATGCCTAGTCTTTCTTCAGCTTCGCCAAGGTTCCATCCGGGTCCCGGACGCAAAAACAGAAATCGCGACATGACTAGTTCTCCTCTGGCAAGGTCAAGGGGTCGGGGTCGTGTTTGCATCAAAACCGTAACCGAGCCGGAGTCGCCACTCTTGAATCAAGCAATACGTGACAGGCACGGCAAACAGGGTCATCAATTCAATCAACATGCCGCCGAACGACGGGATGGCCATTGGCACCATCACATCACTGCCCCGGCCGGTGCTAGTCAGCACGGGAATCAGCGCAAGGATCGTCGTGGCGGTCGTCATCAGGCACGGACGAATTCGCCGCAAGCCCGCCTGAACGGTCGCCTCGCGAATGGCTTCGATAGTCGCTGGCCGCTGTCGCAGAAATGATTCGTCCAGGTACGACGCAACGACCACGCCGTCGTCAGTCGCAATGCCAAGCAACGCGATAAATCCGACCCAGACCGCCACGCTCAGATTCAGCGGATGGACCTGGAACAATTCGCGCATGTGCACGCCAAAGATCCAAAAGTCAGCGAACCACGTCGTCGAGTAGAGCCACAGCAATATGAACCCGCCCGAACACGCGATCAACACGCCCATCCAAACCAGAAACGTGGTCAATGTCGCGTGGACCCACGAGCCGGAATGGCTGAAGTGCAGATACAAAATGATGAAAATCAGAAACAACGCCAACGGCAGCACGACCGCAAGCGTCTTTTGACTTCGCACCTGGTTCTCGTAGTTGCCAATGAACGTTGGCCGCTCAGTGCCGGGTGGCGGTGTCAGTTCGCCGCTGTCGATCTTCTCGTACAAGTGCTTGCGTGCCGCCTCGACAACATCCACTTCGGCGAACCCCTCTTGCTTGTCAAAGATCACGTAGCCGACATAACGGGTGTTTTCGCTCTTGATCACCTGCGGACCGCGAGTGAATTTGATTTCGGACAGTTGCTTCAAAGGGACTTGTGCTCCGTCGCTGCCGGCGACCAGGATTCGGCCCAGCGATTCGATCGTATCACGCAGTTCGCGTTGATAGCGCACGCGCACGCTGTATCGCTCACGGCCCTCGACGGTCGTCGTCACACGTTGGCCGCCGATTGCCGTCTCGATCACGTCTTGGACGTCGCGGATGCTCACGCCGTACCGGGCGATCTCACTGCGGTCGATGTCGATCTCGAGGTACGGTTTGCCCACGATGCGATCGGCGAACACGGTGGCTTCGGCCACGCCGACCGCTTGCATCTCTTTGGACTTGAGCAGTTTTTCAATGGCCAGGCCGTATTGCTCGATGTCTAAGAGTTTTTGGCCGCGAATCCGCACAGCCATCGGTGCTCGCACGCCGGTTTGCAGCATCACGATGCGGGCCGCGATCGGTTGCAATTTTGGGGCACTCGTCGAGCCGGGCACCAGCGCGGCTTTTTCGATTTCTTTCCAGATGTCGTTGCCGGTTTGAATGTGGGGCCGCCAGTTGCGAAACGGACGGCCGCGACCATCTTCGATCAACTTGCCGTCGTCGTCGCGGACGAACTTGTCCTTCGATTTGTCGAACTTGTATCGCATCGGTTTGCCATGGTCGTCCGTATCATATTCAGGTTTGTAGTTGATGATCGTTTCGACCATCGAGATCGGCGCGGGGTCGAGCGGGCTTTCGACACGACCGATCTTGCCGACGACCGATTCCACTTCGGGAATGGCACTGATCGCCATGTCCTGCTTGCGAACAACATCGATCGCCTCGCCGATCGAAGCGTGCGGCATCGTCGTCGGCATGTACAGATACGAACCTTCGTCCAACGGCGGCATGAATTCCTTGCCAAGTCCGGGAAACTGGTGATCGGCCCAGACCCACGGCCAACTCTTGCGAATCGTGTCACCCAAACCAACGGCATCGGCCGTTCGTGGAACGATCCAAAACGTCGTGCTGAACCCAAGCCAGGCAACCAGGCCAAGCATCACGCTGGCGGTTGGGAGCACGAAAAACGCGTATTTGTGGCGCAGGAAGAAGCGCAGCACGGGCTCGTACACTTTCATAAACAGCACGAACACCAGCAGCAGCCCGGCGATGCTAAGCGTGATGAATCCGAGATTGCGAAGGAACCCGGGATCGGTACCCAGCGGCATCCAGTGGCTCGTCAACATGAACAACACAAAGATGACGGCGATCGCGTTGGCGGCACGCGGAACCCACGGGGCGTACTGTTCTGGCAAGAATTCCTTGAAGCAAAGATAAACGCCGCCAAGAATCACAATCCAGCTTGCCCAAAACAATGGCCAGCCAAGCACTGCAAACAGCAACAACATCACAATGCCAACAAAGTCCAGGACAGCGCCGGCGATGATGCGCCAAGTTTGTTTGCGAATGCGCGTCGAAAATAGAATGTGTGCGAGTGGCGGAATCAGCGTCAAGGCAACAATCACCGACGATAGCAATGCAAACGTTTTGGTGTAGGCCAACGGTTTGAACAGTTTTCCTTCTGCGCCGATCATTGTGAAGACTGGCAGGAAGCTGATGACGGTCGTCATAATCGCCGTCAGCACCGGTCGAGCGACTTCGGCCGACGCTCGGTAGACGGTGTCGAGTTTGCGTTCGCTTTCATCGGCCTCATCAAGATGTTTCAAAATGTTTTCGCAGAGAATCACGCCCATGTCGACCATCGTGCCGATCGCGATCGCAATGCCGGTCAACGACATGATGTTCGAATCGACGCCGAAGATCTTCATCGCGATGAACGACAAGCCGACCGCCAGTGGCAACAGCGACGAGATCAACAAACTCGATCGCAAGTTCAGCACCATCACAATCACAACGATAATCGTGACCATAACTTCTTCGGTCAGCGCGTTGGTGAGCGTGTCGAGCGTTTCGTGAATCAGCTTCGTGCGATCGTAAAACGGGATGATCTTGACTTGCGACTCGGTTCCATCGGCCAGCGTTTTTGTCGGCAGCCCCGGTTCGATTTCGTCGATCTTTGCCTGGACATTTTTGATCACGGACAGCGGGTTTTCGCCATAGCGTACGACGACCACGCCACCGACCGCTTCCGCGCCACCTTTGTCGAGCGCTCCGCGCCGAACCGCCGGGCCAAGCGAGACTTTGGCCACTTCGCTGATTTTCACCGGTACGTTTTGCCGCGACTTGACGACCGTGTTTTCCAGATCCTTGACGCCGCGCAGAAAGCCCAGGCCGCGGATGACATACTCGACGCGGTTGACTTCGATCGTGCGAGCGCCGACGTCGATGTTCGACTTGCGGACCGCGTTGTAAATGTCGGACAGTGTGATTTTGTACGCCCGCATGGCATCGGGATTTACATCGACTTGATACTCGCGGACAAATCCGCCGACCGAGGCTACTTCGCTGACACCCTCGGCCGATTGCAACGCGTAACGCACGTACCAGTCCTGGATACTCCGCAGTTCATCGAGATCCCAGCCGCCGGTCGGTTCGCCGGTCTTCGGATTGCGGCCTTCGAGCGTGTACCAATAGACCTGGCCCAAGGCCGTCGCGTCCGGTCCCAGCGCCGGCGTGACCCCGGCTGGCAAGTCCTGTTGGGCGACGTTCAATTGCTCAAGGATCCGCGACCTCGACCAGTAAAACTCGATGTCTTCCTCAAACACGACGTAGATGCTCGAAAAACCAAGATACGAATAACTGCGAATCGTC
The DNA here is from genome assembly GCA_964343305.1 of uncultured Pirellulaceae bacterium. Lineage (GTDB taxonomy): Bacteria > Planctomycetota > Planctomycetia > Pirellulales > Pirellulaceae > CAYFJO01. The sequence continues at coordinate 39,923 of CAYFJO010000025.1, forward strand.
TTGACGCCGGGCACGCCAAGCAACGACACGGTCAGCGGATAAGTCACCTGGTCTTCGACGTCCTGCGGCGAGCGGCCCATCCATCGCGTGAACACAATCTGTTGGTTCTCGCCAATGTCGGGAATCGCGTCGACAGGCACGGGATCACGTTGGACGATCGGCACGTCGTAATCGAACGGCATCACAATCACGCCCATCGCCGCAACCGCCAACAGCAACAGGAATACGACCAACTTCTGCTCCAAACAAAACCGAATCACGAGTTCGACAAACGTCCGAATTGGTCCGTAATGGAGAAAATCCAAAACACCGCCGCCGATTCGCTTTTCGTAATCGTCGCGTGGCATTATTGGTTCCCCTTGTTGTGTTCCACTTCTCTTTCTGGTGCCGGCACGACATGATATGATGGACACCGTTGGTTGTTGTCATCCAGTTCTGAATTGAGGTGGTCTGTGAAAGTGACATTAACCGTGCCTGACGATTTGGCTTCCGAGTTGCAATCACTCGACGAAGACGAAATGTCGCGACTGCTGCAATTGGGATTACGCCGGCAGAATGGGGCGAGCCCAGAAGAATTCGAAGGGCTGACCGACGTGTTGGAGACGCTCGCCGAACTGCCAAGCCCGGAAGAGGTACTGGCCTTACGGCCCTGCGAGACACTCCAGCATCGGGTCGAAGAGCTGCTGGAAAAGAATCGCACGACTTCGTTGTCGGCCGACGAAGAGCGTTGGTGGCAACGGTACGAATTCATTGAACATCTCGTGCGGATCGCCAAAGCGAAGGCGGCATTGAAGTTGAAAAAAGACTGATGCCATGAGCCAGACCTATGTCCCCGCACCGTTGCGACGGCTGGTGAAGCAGCGAGCGGGCGACTGTTGTGAGTACTGCCTGGTTCCCCAAAGTGCCGTTTTTGTTGGCCACGAGGTGGACCACATCGTCGCGGAAAAACACCGTGGCGAGACCGCCGAAGAAAACCTGGCACTTTGTTGTGCGGTGTGCAACAAACATAAGGGAAGCGACCTGGCGTCGATCGATCCTGAGTTGGGCAAGATAGTGCCATTGTTTCATCCTCGTCGTGATCGCTGGAATGAACACTTCCACTTGAGCATCGGTCGCATCGAACCGCTCACATCAACTGGTCGCGTGACTGTGCATCTGTTGCAACTAAACCACCCCGATCGTGTCTGTGAGCGCACGTTGATGCACGACGCGGGGCAGATCCATGTTCCGGCGAAATCGGAGTGACTACCGGGCATTATTGGTTCTCCTTGTCATTGCCGGTCGACTTACCAACGGCCGGTTCATAAGTCCGCTCGATTTTTCCGCAACTGGGCATCTTTGCGCCGAAATAGGGGTTGGCGATGTTTTTGTCCGACTGCAACCACGGCGCGCCTTTGTTATCGAACGCCATTGGACAAAACGCGCGATAGAGTGGCCCGTCGCTCGCGTGGCCGAAGTTGTCGACCACGCCTAGCATCGTCAGTGATAGCGGCTCGAATTGCTCGCGAAGCTTTTCGATCGACAGCTTGGTTAGGTCACCCTGGAGAGCGCTGTCGAGCTGTCCTTTGGCGGCGGCCCATGAGCCGGCTGTTCGTTCTTCTAACTCCGTGGGGTCAATCGTGTTGATCGTTTCGTGCAGCTTGACAGCCGCGTCGATTGACTTTCTTAAATCGTCGTCGGCAAGTTGCGTTTGCAGTTTCAAATACCCGGTGTAGATTGACGACAGTTGTCCACGGAAGGATGCCGGGACTTTGAGCGGGATCTGCGGATGGAACGTCGCCACTGCGTCGCCGCATTCGAGCATTGTTGGACCAAAGTACGGATTGCGAGGTTTGCCAGCAACCTGCAACCACTTGGCACCTTGGCTGTCGAAGGCCATTTGGCAATGGAACTGATAAAGCGGTCCATTGAGTGCATGCCCGAACTTCTCAACCATCGGTGTCATGGCATTGGACAAATGCTGGAAGTGAATTCGCGCCTTGGCAAGGTCCTGCGCGTCGAGCGTTTCGTGCGCGTTGAGCGCTAAGTTGCTGGAAATCTCATCCCACTGACTCTGGACTTTCGGGGCGAGTTGCGCGGAGTTGACCGCCTTGAGGGCTGCCAACATCTTGTTGAGTTCGTCGCGAGCTTTTGCCAGGTCGGGATCAATGTCTTTGCCTTCAAGTTTGTCACCCGCCAACGCTTCACCCGCGACAAGATACGCTTGGTAAGTTGGGCTCAACTCAAGCCGAAACCTGACGGGCACTTCGAGCTGAGCCGTCTTCTTCGGCTGCTCCATTCTGTGGCCGGCGTGCTCGTCGTGGCTGCTGGAAGACGGTTTGCCGTGATGCTCGTGCCCTGAACTAGTCGCACCGCCCGTAGGACTCATCATGCTCCGCTTGGCCGCGATTTGCAGGGCGCTATCGATCTTGAAATTGCCCTTGAAGACCACTTCGTCGTCTTCGTCCAAGCCGAATCGTACCACGTAGTAATCGCCGTAGTAGTCGCCCGACTCTTGACCCGCCGGCGGAGCAACGCGCGCGCCAAGCAGCACTTCGCGACCTTGAAAGGTCGGGTTGGAACTCACCGATTTGATTTCGTCGGCCAACGCCGCTTCGATCAGGCGACGGTTGGCGAGCTTGAGTTCGACGGCCGTGAAGTGCTTGACGCTCTTTTCATTGATGCCCGCGATTTCGTCGGCCAGGTCGAGTCCGTGCCAATCCTTTTCACGGTACAACTCGTCATTCTCCAGCAGGCGATTCAGGTCGTGGAGCAACATGTGCTTCGTCTTGGGACGCAGGATCTCTGTTTCCTGGTACTCGACCAAATCGTTTTTGACGTCGCTGCCGAGCAAGCGGTAGATTCGGTCGGCTGCGGCAGATTGCCCTTCCTTCGGTTGGGTCATCAGTCGCTCGATGAGATTTTCCCAATCGACAATTTGCCAAGACTCGAACCGCAGTGGATCGATGCTGACATAGACGACGGCTCGTGTGCCGGTCATCAGCGGCGCGCTGGCTGGAATCACCAGCGGTGGCAAACCCTCTTGGACAAAACCCAACTCGCTTGCGGGCACCAGATCAATTTCGCAAATCGGGCATTTTCCGGGCTTGTCGCGAATGATTTCTGGATGATGCGGCGAAACCCACTTGCCAACGAGCGAGTCGTCGATGACTTTTCCGCCTTCGGCTATCTGGCTCTTGACTTGAGCGCTGACGAACATGCCCGGCTTCAGGCGATTGCCGGGGTTGGCGACATTGACACGGACTTTCACCGTGCGAGTATTCTCATCGAGCGCCGGATAGATCTGTGCGACCCGGCCTTTGAAAATCTCGCCAGGATACGTGTCCGTGGTGAATTCAACTTGCTGACCGTATTTCACCCACGACACGTCCGACTCGTAGGCGTCCATGTGAATCCAGACCTGCGACAAGTCGGCGATCGTGTATATCGGTGCGCCCGTTTTGACATACATCCCCTCGTTCGCATTCTTGTGAATGATCACGCCGGTGTTTTCGACGTAGATCGTCATGCGATCGCTCGGCTTGCCGAGCTTTTTGATATCTTCGATTTGCCGTGGCAAGACACCTTTGAGTCGCAGTCGCTTTTCCGCACTATTGAGGTTTTGTTTGGCAAACTCGTCGTTGGGATTGGCTTTGAAAGCCCGCCACATTTGTAACAGCCCGCGCTGGTCCTCGACCAAATCGGGGCTATAGATCTCGACGAGATGGTCGCCTTCGTTGACGGTAACACCGATGTTGTCGATAAACAATCGATCGAGACGACCGGGCACCCAAGCGGTGATGTAGGCGAGTTTCGTTTCGTCATAGTCCACCTTGCCTTGCAGGCGGATGTTGTGTGACATGCTTTTTCGCAGGACTGGCATCGTCTGGATTTCGGCGAGTGCGACCGCTTCGGGCGACATCGACAATTCACGCGGATGTCCACTGCCGGCCGCGCCTTCGTCAAGTGGAATCAGGTCCATGAAGCAGATTGGACATTTGCCTTTCGTCGGCAGCTTTACTTGCGGGTGCATCGAACACGTCCACCAGGCCGCCTTGCTCGCTTGGGCCGCTGCCATGGCGCGGTTGCCGCGTGCATAGCCTATCGAAAAGACAATAAACGTGAGAAGTAAAACGCCTAAGATTGCCGCCGAGTAGATGACCAAGGGGGTCTTCCACCACAAGGGGTTTTCGACATTCGTTACGTCGACGGGGTCTTGATCATCGTTGGGTGTTGGTTCTGATGTGGACATGGTTTGTCTCTCGCAAAGTTTCGCGTGGGCCGGATTGCTAATCCGGTTACTTTGATGGGCGCGACTCAAATCAGGAGGTAGACGGATTGGCAATCCGTCCTACATTCACATACCGCGCATGGCTGAGCGCAGCGGTGGCACACGGAAAGACAGACGACAGCGAGAGACGATTAGAGCAACAGATGCCCTAGGAGGATGGGGATCGGTCGATCGGTCGAGCCCAAACAGCGAACAGGCTCAGGCATGGGAGTGTCGGTGCGCGGGCAAATCGCTTCGACGTTGGTGGTTGCATCCGCGAGCAAGCGAACGTGTGACACAATCCGAGTCGACGAGTCGATGATGATTGGTCGTTCAACCGGCGTGGCCAGTTCAGTCGGGCAATTCTTGCAACCACATGGAACGGGTTCGTCAGAAACCGGCTCCCGCGGAGGATGGCAACAGCTTGGACTCGCCGACACTTCCGGCTCAGCCGCCACGCATCCACACCCGCAGGCTTGGAGCGGTAGACCGGCAACCAAAAGCCCGATCACCAACAAGATGGAAACAAACTGTTGCATTGGTCACTCGCGCAGTGATAAAGTCTCTTCTTATTGTACTGTACGACTTCCGAAATGGACAGGTTCTCCGCAGAACGGTAGCGTCTTGAATTTGTGTTGCTACGGACGAGACTTCCGAAGTTGTCTGAAACTTCGGAAGTCTGCAACTCAGAATCACATGCCCATAGCAACCCGGTTACCAACCGCCTATGATTATCAAATTCCCCGCGACCAAACTCGAATTGACGGCAGAGATTCATGAAGCAAAGCACCGTACGCAAGCTGGAAGAAAGACTTGAAGAAGCGATTGCCGATGTCGTGGCCCGTTTGGGACATCAGGAACTGCCGTTGAACCCCAGCCGACAGACCATGCACTTGATGGCAAAGGCAGCGGTCTCTGTGTTTGAAGCAGTCGTGGAAAACCAGCGGCCGCCATAGATCCGCCGAACTTGACAATGACGTTGCCTGGTGATTCGGAGTGCTCGAGCGCGTTCGAACTTTTTGGATGATTCAAAATGAACTATGTACCACGATTTGCGTTGTTGTTGGCGACACTCGTGGCGTTACCGTGCTGGGCAAACGAAGAGGACTCGCAGGCCCAACAGCCACACCAATTGAAAACACAGATTGATGCAAACATCAAATACCTGCTGTATTTGCCAGAGGATTATGAAAAAAAGGACTCATGGCCATTGTTGCTGTTTCTGCACGGTGCCGGGGAGCGTGGCGATAATCTTGAGTTAGTCAAGGTACACGGGCCACCCAAGTTGATTCACCAAGGAAAGCAATTCCCGTTCATCGTTGTTTCGCCGCAGTGTCCGAAGAACCAATGGTGGGACACATTGATTCTCGACGCGTTACTAAATGAGATGGCCGACAAGCACCGGGTGGACATGGACCGCGTTTACGTGACGGGGCTGAGCATGGGTGGCTTTGGCACCTGGTCGATCGCAGCGCGCTTTCCACACCGATTTGCCGCGATCGCCCCAATCTGTGGTGGTGGAGAAACCTTCTGGACAAAACGCTTTCCTCATTTGCCGGTGTGGGCTTTTCACGGGGCAAAGGATGAAGCGGTGCCTCTGCGCAGATCTCAAGAATTGGTCGATTCGCTCAACAAACGTCGCGCCAACGTCAAATTCACCGTTTATCCGGAAGCGGCACATGATTCCTGGACCGAGACCTATGATAATCCTGAACTCTACACGTGGCTGCTCGCTCACAGCCGGTCGCCGCTGAAGGTATCCGTCAAGAGCGAGGAAGATCGAATTGACATCCGCTCGCACGACAAAACGACAGTTGTTTGGATCAAAACCGGTACGGGAATTGGCAAGGCAACGCTTCACCGCAACGAAATGAAATGGCCGGAAAGACTCCTTATCCGGCTTCGATTGCGTGGGCTTGAATCGTTTGCTGTCTCCAACAACGAGGTGAAACTTGCGATGTCCGTGCTTAGTCACGGCGACAACATGCAGCTCGTTCACCTTTGGAAAGGCAATCAAGAAGGTCCGCGATTGAGCCGGGAGAACGAGTTTTGGACAAAGATTGACGTTGTCGATGCAACGGGGAAAGGGCGAACCAGGATACCGTTGCGAGATGGTTTCTTTGAAGTTGCTTTGCCCAAAGCGCTGCTAAAAGACAATCCCGCTTCTCTCAAACTGAAGTGGATCGACTTCTATCGGCGATGAGGGCCGCTGCACGAAAATCGGTTCTAGGCGTGCAACTGGGTGCGCAGCATGTTGAGTGGCGTACGCTACGAACTTATGCGGCTGTTCTTGTGTGAACCGACAAGAACCCGCGCAACCCCTTCGCGTAGGTCGTCGGCAATCTCTACGATCGACCGGGTTCCATCCACAATCTCGACTTCCAACTCTTCGGCTAAGTTTCGATAGTGCATGACTCGCGTGTCGAGCACTTCGAGCTTTTCCCGATGATGTCGAGATCGGATTTCATTGCGAGCCAATGATTCTTTAGCCGGGATAAGTAGTAGGAAGCTGGCATCTGGCTTCACGGCAAATCGGCGAAGCAACCGGCCAAGCCAACTTCTCTCAACGCGCTGATCAGGGAAGAATGTTCGATAATCAACCAAACAATCGAGTAAATATCGGTCGCAAAGCACGACCTTGCCGCGCAGTTGCAAGAGACGTAGATGCACGCCGTAGATCCAGAGCAGCTCTAGCATCCCCGCGGACAGCCACAGCCATCGCTTCATCGGACTTCGAAACGAAGAAGCACGCTTGGGATATTCGCCGGGGCCCTGGGACTCGGCATCAGGCGAATCCTTTTTCTTTCCCGTCAACCAACGAATTGCGCGTTTTAAGATTCCGATCCGAGGTGTATAACCAGGACGCGTCCAAAGACTGACGCACCGTGATCCGCCTGCGGTCAACTCATCTAACAAGTGTTTGAGCTGAGTAGATTTGCCGGCGCTTTCGACGCCGCTGAGTGCGACGATGATACCGCTGCGGGGTTTCAATCGATCGCCCTTGGTTTCAGTGCGATGAACAACTGTGTTGGCGTGTACCAATTCGGGCTGTACTCCCGTGTTCGCTCCAAGTCGAAGTATTGCGAGACGCTGTCCAGGACTGCTCTTCGCGTGAATTCGTTCATGTGTTTCGGCGCGTCGTCGCTTCGATCTCGCATTCGAATCGTGTCGACCCAGTCCTTGAGCGCGTGGACAAGGCCCTTCGCGGCAGAAACCGGTCCCATTACTTCATGAACCACTTGCTCCAGGAACAACCGACCATCGGGTTGGAGCACCCGTCGTGTTTCGCGCAAGAAAGCTTCTAAATCGCAAAAATGATCCAGCGCCGAGCGCACAACGACACTGGAAAATGTCTCGTCTTGAAATGGTAGGAACTCAGCGATCGCGCGTGCAAACGGAAACTCAACGACCTCGGAATTCGGTAGTGGATCTACGCCAAAGTAGTCTGTGTTGTCGGGGTCGAGACAAAGCCGCAATCGACCGGGGCCACAACCAACGTCCAATACTTTGCCTTGTGTGATATTAAGGAACTCGGCGAAGGCATGGAGTTTGGCGGACCAGCGTCGTTCCTGTGCCGCACTCGGTTTTTTCTGACGAAATTGATCTCGTGACGAGTAACCTTCGAGGTGGTCCGTCCAGAGTTGCCATCGCTCGTTGGTTAGATGCTTTTGCGGGACCAAATCGGGAATCCCGTCGTTGACTCGATAACTCTCGTTACACGAATCGCACGTCATGCCCGTGCAAAGGCTTTCGGTGGATTGAATGGACAACTGTCCGTCCGAGCAATAGGGGCATTGAAGTATGTCAATCAGATCCGCGTTTATCATGGCTCGCGATGTGTGCTGGAATGTAGTGTTCAAAAGCTGCACAACTTTGCGTGCATATTCTCCAGCATAGTTACAGATTCACGTCGGGGGGGTGGAAATAATCCGGTGTGTTAAAGATTGATGAAGTTCGCACGTGTGCGCATGATCGCAATCTTCCTCGTCACCACGCAGAATTGATCCGACATATCAAAAGTAGCGCGCCAATTGGTTTGGCCAAATACATCGGCACAATCCACACAATCGGTCTATCTCCACTCATGACGTTGCGAGATCCATGCTGGACTTTAGATTGCCGCGACCTTGTGCGGCATCTTTGCGTTGTCGTGACGCTCGCAAGTATGATGTGCGCAACCGGTTGCTATGCGCCGCTCAAATCGCACGGAATTCCAGCGGCAGTGTTGCCTGATTCGTTTCGGATGCCTAGCCGCACGGCGGGACCGCCACTGAACTTTGCCAGCCTGACAACGCTGCCACCGCGTGATTATCTCATGGGTGCGGACGACATCCTGGAAATCACTGTCCCGGGCCTGACCGACGAAGTTGATCCGACCCAGCGACGCTTTCTCGTCATGGCCAACGGCGAGATTCACTTGCCCCAGGTTGGAGCCGTCAATGTGAATGGAATGAATCTTGTCGAGGCACAGCAGGAAATAACACGCGCCTGCGCGAATGGATTTATCGTCGATCCGAAGGTCAACGTCGTGCTGGCTCAGAAGAGCATTACAAATGTGGTCGTGCTGGGAAGCGTAAAGCAACCGGGCACTTATCCACTGACGAAATATGAAAACGACGTCGGACACGCGCTAGCAGCCGCACAAGGATTGGCCGAGGACGCCGCCGACGTGATCGAGGTTCATCGCCGCGTCGTTCCGAAAGACACTTCGCCGGCGGTCAGGGTAAGTCGTCTGCCGTCATTGCCTGGCGAAGCCAATCTGCCTTGTCCGTGCTTTTCACACCAGAACGACGGAGATGTTGCCCGCAATGTTCTGCAGATCTCACTACGAGGAAACTCGGCCCAACGCCTTCGTGCCGAAGACGTAGCATTGCAAGCCGGCGATGTGATTGTTGTCCCGAGCCGACGCCACGAGGTGTTCTTTGTGGTTGGACAACTTAATCGAAACAATACCGCGCGCTTTACGATTGGCGACCGCGAACGAGAACTAGGCATCGGGTTTATATTGCCACGTGATCGAGAAATCGATGTCGTCACGGCGGTGGCCATGGCCGGCTATATCGACCCGATCGATTCACCCACGACCGTCACGGTTCATCGCAGGTTGCCCAAAAGTCAGCCCATGTTGATCCATGTCGACTTGATCAAAGCTCGGTACGACCCCCGTGAGACCGTTCTGGTGATGCCGGGCGACATCATCTATCTCAATCCAGACGCGCCATGGTGGTTCCGTCGCACATTCGATCGCATCATCACAGACTTGATCTTGCTTCCGTATGCTCGCGCGACCGATCTTTGGATTCGCTAGTCGCTCGCCATCCGGCAAAACCGGTTGAACCACTTTGGGTTGAGTGTCAATTGGGCGTTTAGCACGGCGTTTGTTGTGGCCCGTCCGATGTTGATACGCCGCAGCCGAAATCGGTCGCACGCGCCAATCACGTTTGCACCGCGACACGTCGTAAAGGCAAGTTCGAAGTCCGCATCGCGGAGAATCTCTACGGCTTCATTGCGAAATGCGCCACCTGGATAGGCGAAGACGTTGGCGACGTTTGAAACCTCACGACGCAAGTCGTCGCGGGCATGCACGATTTCGGATCGGGCGTCGCTGGCACTCATGTTCGGCAAGATGGGATGAGTGCGAGTGTGAACGCCAACGCCAAGCCCTTGATCAACAAGCGCACGAATCTGATCCCAGCCCATCACGCTCTCGTTCGCCGCGCGAATGTCATTCTTGTCGACCAACCCCTTGACGAACGACTCCGACTCGCCGACGGGCAGCGATTCAAAATGATCGGAGATCGCTGTCAACGCCGTGGCCTTTTGACGCGCGGTTGTAATGGGAAATTGTCCAACTGCCGTTTCAATCGAAACGGCATCTTCTCGACAATAAACACACCGATAAAGATCGTCCCACCAAAACGCGAGTTGGGAATTCACTGGAAACGCAGTCGGCACAAACAGAAGCGCCGGCATGTCAAAGTGCCGCAAGATTGGCCAGGCGACGGTTGCAAAGTCTGTGTATGCGTCGTCAAACGTGATCAACACAGACTGGGGCGGTAGCTCAAACTGTCCGTGAAACGCGGCCAGCACTTCTTCAATCGATACGACATGGAATCGGTCAACAAGCAGTTGTAGATGTTGCTCGAACGCCTCAGGTGAAGCACTTAGCGTCACCGGATTCAAATGCGGCGCATCGGATTCACAGCCGATGCGATGATAGGTCAACACTCGCAGCGTATTCGGGCGCCGAGTGTCACAGGCCGCGATGAGTGACGCCAGGGGATGAAACGCACGGCTGCGCACAAAGGAGCGAATGCCGTGTTTTACAAGTCGAACCATCTTCTCCCCAACACGTCGTCTAAGCCGGTTGCTTGACGGAATGTGCCGCGCTTCGTGCATCGTGCATCCTTGACTCCGCGCGTGACAATAATCCGGTGAGCGTCAATTCTTCTTGCGGAAATGACGCAATGCCGGTCGCAAGATCGATTCCCAAATCGTTCTTCAAACGCGATTTGAATCGATCGACAACTTCGCCCGCACGCCCTTCGTCTGCTTCGGTCAACACCATGACGAAATGGCCGTTACGCCGCGCCACAATGTCCGAGTCGTGGATCTCGGTCGAAAGCAACTCGGCGATGCGGGCGTCGAGGTAGCGACGCTGATTTTGCCGTTGAATTTCCGCGATCAATTCGCTGATCGATGGCGTGAGCGATTCCCCGTCGGGTGCAAACGAAACTAACGACAAGGGGCGGTCGTACTCCCGGGCCCGGCTCACCTCGCGATACATCTCGCTTTCAAGTTGGTCGAACGTCAGGTTGTTGCCGACGATCTGCAACTTGGCGATGTCGACGACGCCGTCTTCAAACTGTTTGATGCTCCACGCGATCTTGTGGCAGATGACGACTGTCGTGATGATCGCCACAGCTTCGGTGATCGTCACCGGAAGATTGGTGCCCACGATTGGGTAACCCAGGACGGCCTTCATTACCAGAAATAGGACGAGCGAAACACCCGCTAGTCTGGATATGGCCGCGTTGCGCATCGGCGGAAAGGCAACGATAAACGTCCCCAGTCCCGAGGCAAGCACGTAAACGAACGACGCAATGTTCAAAGGCGCGTGTAAGCGTTCGACATTGAACAGCACAAACAGCCAAATCGATGCGATCGTAATCCAAACTCGTAACCGAATCATGCGCTCAGTAGGCTCCCCGCGGTCGGAGTAAAACGAAAACTGTTTTGAAAAGGATTTCCAGGTCGAACCACAAGCTGCGCCGCTTGATGTACTCGACGTCCAATCGCAGGCGCTCGTCAAAATCGACGTCACTGCGACCGCTGATCTGCCAGAGGCCTGTGATTCCGGGCAACACTTCCAACCTTTCCGTGTGCCACAACGAATAGGTGCTTACGTCAAACGACGTCGGACGCGGACCGACCAGACTCATTTGCCCCAACAGCACGTTAAACAAC
>CAYFJO010000026.1:0-50339 GCA_964343305.1 uncultured Pirellulaceae bacterium
CGCATCGAAGCGGTGCGCCGCGAGCTTGGCTCGAAGTTGCTGATCCTGGGGCACCACTATCAGCAGGACGAAGTGATCTCGCACAGCGACCTGCGCGGTGACAGCTATCAGCTCAGCAAAATGGCCGCCGAAAGCAGCGATTGTCGGTGGATCGTTTTCTGTGGCGTGCACTTCATGGCCGAGACGGCGGACATCGTGGCCAATCGTCCTGAAAAACTTTCCGAGCGAAACGGCCAGCGTGTCCAAGTCGTGTTGCCCGACATGGCAGCCGGGTGTTCGATGGCCGACATGGCCGCGATCGATCAGGTCGAAAACGCTTGGGCCGAAATGGGCGAAGTGATCGACACCAGCGACATCACTCCGGTGACGTACATCAACTCGGCCGCCAGCCTGAAATCGTTCTGCGGAGAACACGGCGGCATCGTCTGCACGTCGAGCAACGCTGCGGCAGTTTTGGAATGGGCGTTCAAACGAACCAAACGAGTGTTCTTTTTCCCCGACCAACATCTTGGCCGCAACACCTCGCTGACGATGGGCATCACCAACGACCAGATGCCCGTCTGGGATCCCTACGCCGACGAGTTGGGCGGCAACACTGGAGAGTCGCTGCGACAAAGCAAAGTGATTCTTTGGAAGGGCCACTGCAGCGTCCACCAGATGTTCCGCGCCGAACACGTTCACCAATTTCGACAGCAACATCCCGGCATCAACATCCTGGTCCACCCCGAGTGCACACAAGAAGTCAACGACTTGGCCGACGTCTCGGGCTCGACAGGCAAGATCATCAAGACGGTTGAGGCGGCCAACCCCGGTACCAAATGGGCCATCGGCACAGAATTACATTTGGTGAATCGACTCAAGGACGAGCACCCGGAACAAGAGATTCACTTTTTGTCGCCCGTCGTCTGCATGTGTGCCACGATGTATCGCATCGATTTGGCTCATCTCTGCTGGAGCCTTGAGAATCTCGCTGCCGGCACACCCGTCAACATCATCGAAGTGGATGAAGACACATCAAAATGGTCGTTGATCGCGCTAGAGCGAATGCTGGATGTGAATTGACTTGCCATTCTGGTGTGCCAATCGCTCCGCTGGCAATTCCAGTGACACACTCGAAATCAATAACTGTGCTCTCTAGTCCGGTGAATCCTTAAGCGTTGGGAGCGCGCGGTCACGTTTCGTGGTCTAATTCAGAGGCCCGCTTTTGCGCAGCGTTGGCCTCTAATTGTCGTCCCATGTGACGTGCGGAATTAGCAAACCCAAGCCACGCCCCACCAAGTTCGGGAAATCGCCATACGAGCTCACGGTAAATCCCGTATGCTACTTCCCACTCGATGGACTCGTATTTGAACGCCTCGGAAACGAGATAGTCTTTAATCTCTTCGCGACTCATGTCTTCTGTCAGATTATCATTCCATCTATAACCAGGGTCGTGTGTTAGCGTTTTGGTGGAGATTTGCTCGGGCATGGAAGCCAATCGGCTGATGTATACACAACGGGAATTCATCCGGCAGCCTATCGGATATTAGAAAATGCACCACTTCAATCTACTCAAGCCAATGCAGAAGTACAATCAATCCACTACCGCTTTGGGCAATTCCAGCAGACCGGCGGATTCATTTTAAAACGTGGACAATGTGTGCGAGTATGCCACGTAATCGATGCTAGAATGCAGGAATGGCATCGACTGATCAAACTCTGTCATCCAGCGCGCGCAACGGCCATTTTGCCACGACGCGCTGGAGTGTTGTTCTGGCGGTCGGTGATCCTTCGAGTAGCGAGTCGCGTACCGCTTTGGAAACACTGTGTCAGACGTATTGGTACCCTCTCTACGCTTTCGTCCGGCGGCAAGGGCGACCGGCCGTCGATGCGCAAGACTTGGTGCAAGGATTTTTCGCACGACTCTTGGACAAGGAGTTTCTGCAAACTGCCGATCAGCAGCGCGGTCGATTTCGTTCGTTCTTGTTAACGCTGTTCAAACGCTTTTTGTCGAACGAAAGAAAATATGACGAGGCGGAAAAGAGAGGTGGTGGGCAACACGTGATGTCCTTGGACATTGAATCCGGTGAAGAAAGATTTCAAATGGAACCGACAGACGAGTGGACGCCGGAGAGATTGTTCGAACGGCGCTGGGCGCTGACGTTGTTAGATCACGTGTTGGTTCAACTGGGTGAAGATTACCGCGCCAAGGGCAAGGAAGAGTTATTCGATCAACTGAGAGTTTTCCTGACCGCGAACTCGACAGCACGCTCGTATGGCGAAATCGCCGCCGATTTGGAAATGACCGAAGGGGCGGTCAAAGTCGCTGTCCATCGGCTGCGCCAGCGGTATCGAAACTCGTTGCGATACGAAATCGCCAGCACGGTCGAAAGTGTTGATGACGTGGACGACGAACTCAACCATCTCTTGAACGCACTTCGCAGCGATTAGCCAACCATTTCACCGCGCCACTGATTAGTTCGCCGGTCGCTTGATCGTATACTTTTGGCCGCGCAACGGCCCTTTGCATCTGGCCAGACACTCCTGCTCGTAGACTGTCAGGTTGCGTTTCGATGTGCGGGTCAAGCTTGTGTCATAGTCGACGACCGTTTGTAGAACGGCTCTTTCTTTGCGGTGCGTTTCGCGAGCCAATCCACATCCACATCAGTACGCCCTAAAGCTGGAAAATGCTGCCGTGCGCGCCACACCAATCCACAGAGGCTTGCACGCACCCTACTGCATGACCGAAAAACGTCATTAGAATAATTGGATTCACCTGTAACCTTCCGGCCAAAAAGTTGAAGTAAGAGGTGCAAGGTCACAGGGAGAACGAGTTCATGGCAAACAATTGTCCACAATGCGGCGCGACGTTGGCAGCGGACGCCCCACAAGGGATGTGCCCGGAGTGCTTGCTGCGTCAAGGTTTAGGTGGAATCGCAGCAGGAGATGGTGGCGCCGAGCCCCAAGACTCCGTCGCGCCGGACGGCAAATTCACCGCCCCCGCGCCCGCCGAACTCGCTGGCCGATTTCCTGAACTTGAGATCCTCGAATTGCTGGGCCAAGGGGGATTTGGAGCCGTTTACAAGGTCCGCCAGAAGACGCTCGACCGCGTCGTCGCCTTGAAACTGCTTTCGCCCGAAGCAGCGAAAGACGCGACCTTCGCCGAGCGTTTCACCCGCGAAGCCCGTGCCATGGCCAAGCTGATGCATCCCAACATCGTGTTGGTTTTTGAGTTTGGCGAAAAAGACGGCTGGTACTTTTTGTTGATGGAATTCGTCGAGGGAGTCAACCTGCGCGAGGCGTTGCAGGCCAAACAGATTTCCCCCGTACAAGCGTTGGCGATCGTTCCACAAATTTGCGACGCCTTGGAATATGCCCACGAGGTCGGCGTCGTCCATCGCGACATCAAACCCGAAAACATTCTGGTCGACAAAAAGGGCCGGATCAAAATCGCCGACTTTGGTTTGGCAAAACTCGTCGGCCGGTCGCCGATCGAAATCACGTTGACCGCCACGCACCAGATCATGGGCACGTTGCACTACATGGCACCCGAACAGATCGACAAACCGCTGTCGGTCGATCATCGTGCCGACATCTATTCGCTGGGCGTGGTGTTCTACGAGTTGTTGACCGGCGAGTTGCCGTTGGGCCGATTTAAACTTCCGTCCGAAAAAGCGCCGGTCGATGGACGCCTGGATGATGTCGTTTTGAAAACGCTGGAACGCGAACCCGAGTCACGTTATCAACATGCCAGCGAAGTGAAGACGGATCTGGATGTGATCGCGCGATCCGGCGACGTTGCCAATCGGCCCTCCAAGAGAAAATCGAATTCAGAAAAAACGGCTGCCAAGCAAGCCGCGGTGAACGATCGTGATTCGCGACGCGCGACCGAGGAGATTCACGAAGCGGTCGATCACGTCGTCGGTCCCGCCGCGGCGATGGTGATTCTGGGTGCCGTAAACATCGCCTTGTTCCCGCTCGTTGCCGCCGTCATCATTCCCCTCGTCGCGATAGGTGTGATTAACGACGACTATTTTTTCTTCCTCGGCTTTTGTTTTCCCGCGATGGTGCAAGGCATCATTATGCTAGTTGGCGGAATCAGTCTCCATCGGCTGGGTTCGTTCGAATTGTCTGCGATCGCAGCCACCACATGCTTTCTTCCCCTGAGCCCACTGTGTTTTCTCTCGATTCCTCTTGGTATTTGGTCCTGGCTTGTGTTGGTCAAGCCATCGGTTTGGAACGCCTTCGGCAACCCAAAAAGAAAGCGCTTTGTGCGGCAACTGCGCAATCAGCATACCGACACAGAAGAACCCGCGTTGTCCGCCGCCCGGCAGCAATTGTCAATGCTTGGTATGACTCAGGTCGTGCTGGGCGTCATTAACATCGTACATCCGTTTGCCGTTCTGGCGATCACAGCCTTAATCATGTCGCGCAGCTATCGAATTGAGGACACACTAACCATTGAAGCGATGGTCCTGCTACCATCATTGCCGTTGGGAGTCATGATGTTGCTGGGTGGCTTGAACATGCGCGGTCCTGGTTCGTATGCCATGGCGATGGTCGGCGCGATCGCGGGGGTCGTGCCTTTTTCACCGCTTTGGCTGGTCAGTGTTGGGATCGCCATTTGGTCTCTGCTTGTGCTCCGACAGCCGGAAGCACGAAGAATCTTTGGCAGGACAAGAATGGCTGACGACGTGCCAACCACTCCACAGACAATCAGCCTGGAGGTCTATCAAGCTGCCAAAGAAGAAACCACCTCAATTGGAATTGCAATGTTCATCATGGGCCTCGTGAATTCGTTGTTGTGGGTTTTCGCGATTATCATCGTTGTCGCCAATGAATCCGTGCCTGGACGTGGGCCCATTGACGACGACTTTTATCCGTTCATCTTTCTGGCTGGATTGCTCACGCTGCCCATTGGGATTGTGATGATGATTAGCGGGCGCAGCATCCGCACGCTTGGCTCCTATCGCTGGGCGATGGCAGGTGCGATTGCGGCGTTGTTGCCGCTGAGCCCGCTGTGTATTTGCACGCTGCCGGTGGCCATTTGGATTCTACTGGTGATCACTTCTCCGGAGATCAAGTCGGTTTTCGGTCGCCAACCAGACGAATCTGTCCACGAACCGATCCCTGGTAAAGGAGTCCCGCGACCTGCCGACACGCTCAGCGACTTCGAACTTGCTGCTGCTCAGAGTCAAGTGCAAGCCCCTGGCGTGGGCTTGATTTTCGTCGGCCTGGTCAATTTAGTGCCCGCGATCATTTTAAGTATCAGACTGGCCATGACACATTTCGGCCCACGAGCGGCATGGGAATACGCGTTTCTTACGATCGCAAGTCCCTTGTTCGCACAACGTGAAGTTGTCTTTACAGATTCGTTTGCCGTTATGAGTTGGGTCGTGTTGTTACTGGTCATCAGCATGCCGTTGGCAGCCGTGTTGATCCTGGCAGGCTGGGGAATGCGCGGACTCAAACGTTACGGACTTGCGGTGACGGCAAGCGTCTTGGCGATGATTCCCTGTCATCCTGGTGTGGTTGTCGGCTTGCCAATTGGCATCTGGTCGTTGGTGGTGCTCGCTCGCTCGGATGTCCGAATGGCATTTCAAACGAGAGCCGAATTGGCTGACGAATTCGATTGGTCGGACGTGGAATGACCAAGCTGCAATGACCAATGCCCAAGAATCGCAGTGGTTGGTCATTGGTCATTTGGATTTGGGCATTCAGTCTCTGCTCCCCAAATTTGCAAGAGTTCGACCAACACTTCGCAGGCGCTAACCATTTCGTCTAGGCATGCCCATTCGAGTGGCGAGTGGATGCGGTGTTGGCCGGTGGACAGATTGGGCGTGGGCAAGCCAAGTTCCGTTAGTTGCGATCCGTCCGTGCCGCCGCGGACGATGGTTAGGCGCGGTTGGCGGCCGAGTTGTTCGTGGGCTTGGCGAGCGAAATCGACGGCGCGCGGCTCCTCTTCAAGTCCGTCGGCCATGTTCCGGTATTGCTTTTTGACTTCCACATCAATTGTTGTTCCGGGATACTCTTCTTCCACCAAACACGCCGTGGCTCGAAGCAAGTGGGCCTGTTCGGAAAGTGCGTCTGTGTCAAAATCTCGCAGCAATACTTTGAGCGTCACTTCCGCAACTCCGCCGCCGATCTGATAGGGGTGGATGAAACCTTCCCGCTCGCAGGTGACTTCCGGCGCGAGTTCGTCTTTGGGCAATCGGTTGATGAAATCGCCCGTCGCACGGATGGCGTTGACCATCTCGTCCTTGGCGATCGACGGGTGAATGTTGATGCCCCGGAAAGTCACAATCGCTAGGTCGGCGGAAAACGTCTCGTAATCGATTTCGTTCGCCCCTTGGCCGTCGAGCGTGTAACAGACATCCGCACCGAGTCGCTGGAGGTCCACGTGGTCAACACCGCGGCCGATCTCTTCGTCGCACGTGAGCAAAATGCGCACGGGGCCATGAGCAATCTCAGGGTGCTCCACCAGCCAAGCCGCTGTCTCCATGATGACGGCCACTCCGCCTTTGTCGTCGCCGCCCAGCAAAGTTGTGCCGTCTGTCGTGACCAACGTCGAGCCGTGCAGGTGCTTCAACTCGGGACTCTCGTCGACCGTGATCACTCTTGTCGGGTCGCCAGGCAGCGGAATGTCGCCCCCTTGATAATCTCGAATCACCTGCGGCTTAACGCCCGCGCCGGTGGTTTCTGGCGATGTATCCAAATGCGAGTTCAGCGCGACGACTGAAACGTTGCCTTCGACCGTCGCTGGTACGGTTGCGTAAATCACGCCGTGTTCGTCTTGCGTTGCGTCCGTGATTCCCATGGCTTGGAGTTCTTCAACCAGAACTTTGCCAAGCTCCATCTGACCCCGACAACTTGGATACTGATCCAGGTCGTCGACCGCTGTGGTATCGATTTGAACATATCTCAGGAACCTCTCCAGCAAACGCTCTTGGTTCATCGCCGACCTCCTTGGATTCTGATATAGTGTTGCTCGTATGATCCCGCTCAAGTCTGAAACTGAAAAGGGGTGATTCGTTGGCAGAGCAAACGGTTCGCTACTTTGTATTCGACATCGAAAGCGTCGCGGACGGCTCCTTGGTGTCGAAGATACGATATCCCGGCGAGGGGCTGAGCGGCGACGATGCGATCCGTCGATATCGCGATGAATTGATCGAGAAGTACGAGACGGACTTCATTCCGTACACTTTTCAGATTCCCGTGTCGGTCGCGATTGCCAAGATTGCCGAGGATTTCAGCTTGATCGATTTGGTCACGCTCGACGAGCCGGAGTATCGATCGCATGTGATTACCGAGAATTTCTGGCGTGGCTGGGAGGCGTACCGGCGTCCTACGTTCGTCAGTTTTAACGGCCGGACGTTCGATTTGCCGCTGATGGAGTTGGCGGCGTTTCGCTACGGCGTGAATCTTGGCAAGTGGATGAACTTGCAAGCCAAGAGCTGGGAGCAAATGCGGAATCGGTACAACACGCACGCGCATCTGGACCTCTACGACGTACTGACCAATTATGGCGCGTCGCGATTTAACGGCGGCTTGAATCTCGCCGCCAACGTGCTCGGCAAGCCCGGCAAGATGGAGGTGCAGGGCTACATGGTTCAAGACATGTTTGCCGAGGGAAAGCTTGCAGAGATCAACGACTATTGCCGTTGCGATGTGCTGGACACTTATTTTGTGTTCTTGCGGGTGCAAGTTTTGTTGGGCGGGCTGACACTGGACCGCGAGCAGCAATTAATCGCCGAAACCAAACAGTGGTTGGAGGCGCGAGCGGATGATTGCGGGGCATACCAATCCTATCTTGCCGATTGGGGAGACTGGACGAATCCGTGGTCTAGCGAACCGACTTCGTAACGGTCCGTGAATAAACTCTTGAAAGGAGCATGCCGTGTTTCGAGCTGCTTTTGTGTTTGTCGCACTGGGAATTGGGGTCATGATTTGGGCCTTTAACGATTGGCGGCTGGGACTGAGTTCTTCAGCAGAGCCGCAGACGATTGCGGCAGCGGATCTGGTGGCCAACGGTCCCGGCAAAAACCGTCATGTCAAAGTGACTGACTACTCGGTGTCCGAGAACTTCATCGCCTATGGCGACGATTCGGGTGCGTTTACCAGCGAGTGGGATAAAGCGTGGCTCGTTATTTTGCCGAACGGCGGTGGATACTGCATGGTGCTGCGGACGACCGATGTCACGGATCAGCTCCAACTTGCGATGTTCGAAGGAGAAGGCGAATTTCAAGGAATGGTCGTCAGCGACGGCAATTCGCTCGGTTCCGATTTGAAAAACATGTTGAAAAAGGACTTCGGTCACGTTGAATGGGACAAGATCCAGGTCGTCGATCACAACCGCCATCCCACCAGCACGTTTGTGTTTTTGCTCAAGGTGATTGGCGGCATTGGCCTGTGTGGAGTCGGAGCCTTCTTCATGTACCTCGGCCGCGAAGAATTGGAATGAGTGGCGGTTGTTCGCCATCACGAACTTAGTTCTCTGACGACGTCATGCGGAGCCTGGAAGCCAGCGACCTCCAGTGCCTCGAAGTAATCTGCCGGGCGGTTCAGGTTCTGCAAACTATGTAGTTGTGGATCAACTGTCCCCAGATCTTCGACTGGCACGCGGATCGTATCAACCTCGTCGAACAAGAAGACCGGGCGCATGCGATCCGCGGCGAGCAGCGACTTGATCGTCGGTAGAACACTTGTTCGATACACAGCGGCAAGTGCATGGTGATACTTTTCATCGAACGGCACGGCGATCTGATGCGACGCGAGCAATTCGGTCATGCGACGGACAAACGCTGGGACCAGCAGCGGCACGTCGCAACTCGTGACAAATGCCGCGTCGGCCAACGATTCGATCGCCGACAGACCGGCGTGCAATCCCTCCAGCGGACCTCGATCGTCGTGTTCGTCACGTGCGATCGTGACGTTGTCCGGAAGCGGGGTCAATGTCTGGTCCGTCGCGGCGACGACAACGAGCGGGGCAACAGCCTCACCAAGCAATCGCAATACACGCTGGAGCATCAATTCGGGACCGAAAGGCAACGTCGCTTTGGGCAACCCCATGCGAGTGCTCTTTCCGCCGCAAAGTACAATTCCGCCGACAACCACGTGAAGCAATGCCAAATGACGAATGACCAATGACGAATGACAACTCTTTCGTTATACTCGTCGCTCACCCGAATTCACACCAGCCGCAATGTCCCTCACCCTCCAATACCGCTCTTCAAGCGACGTGCCCGTCGAAGTCGAGGGCGTGGTACCCAATGTCGTCCGCGAGATGTCGGTGGCCGAAATCGAGCAGATGGACATCTTCCAAGGCAACGTCAAAGTGCCGCTGGCCGAGTTCTTTGACGTCGCGGGCGATCCGTCGGATGGCCAGATGGTCTGGGAGGGCGATCTTTCTGGCGTGCATTGGATCGGTGCCAAAATGACGGACGGTTCGATCCGCATCGCGGCTAGTGGCGGTCGTCACATCGGTAGCGAAATGAGCGGCGGCGAAATACACGTCGATGCCGACGCGGGCGATTGGGTCGGCGGCGAAATGAAGGGCGGATTGATTCACATCCGCGGCCGAGCGGGCCATTTGATCGGTGCGGCTTATCGGGGCAGCGCGGTCGGCATGACTGGCGGCACGATCTTGATTGACGGCGACGCGGGCAACGAAATCGGTCACACGATGCGCCGAGGCCTGTTGGCCGTCGGCGGCAACATCGGCGACCTGGCCGGTTTCAACATGCTGGCCGGCACGATTTTGGTTTTCGGCGAAAGCGGCATTCGACACGGAGCCGGCATGCGACGCGGAACGATCGGCTTCTTGGGAAACAGTCCGCCGCCGATGCTGCCAAGTTTTCGTCGAGCTTGTCGCTATCGGCCCGACGTTCTTGAACTCGTTTTTCGATATCTGAGGCAGCACGATTTTTCCGTGTCCGACGAAGTCTGGCGTGCCGAATTCGATCTCTACAGCGGCGACATGATCGACGGCGGCCGTGGGGAAGTCCTCATTCGCTGTTAAACTTCAATTTCAGATTTGAGATTCACAGTGGACAGCGTCGCGCCTCGGGGCAACAATAATCGTAGGTTCCATCAACTATAGGGAGTCTCTTTCATGGTTGCGATAATTACCGACCCATTCATCGAGCAAGATTTGATCGCCAAGCGGCGAGCAATGGGTGTCGACAAGTTTGACGAAGTGTGGGAAGGAGTTTACATCATGGCACCGATGGCAAACGACGAACATCAGGACTTGGTCAGCGACTTAACAACGGTACTGAATATCGCCGTCGATTGGGTGGGTCTAGGAAAAGTCCGCCCAGGTGTGAACGTAAGCGACCAGGAACACGATTGGCAGTACAACTACCGATGTCCTGACGTCGTGGTCTTTTTGAACAACACGCAGGCCGAAAACCGCGGGAGCCATTGGTTGGGTGGCCCCGATTTTGCGATCGAAGTCGTCAGCAAGCATGACCGTGCCTGGGAAAAGCTGCCGTTCTACGCCAAAGTCGGTGTTCGGGAACTGATGCTGATTGATCGCGATCCGTGGAAAGTTACTTTGTATCGACTGCAAGACGGCGAGCTTGTCGAGGCGGGCCAGTCTCCAGATGATCATGAGGGCATTCTTGTCAGCGAGATCGTTCCGTTGAATTGGCAACTCGTCATCCGTGACGATGGTCCATTGATTCAAGTGACACATCACGACGGGCAACAACGATGGACTATCAAACCTGACGTCGCTTAATGCGATCGACCTTTTTTGGGCTGCTTTGGCCCAAAAAGTTCGTTCCTCTGCACGATCCCGTATAATGCGAACAGCGAGGTTCGCATGTCCGGCCGCACAGTACGCATTGAATGCCCGAGTTGCTCATCGTCGTTGAGCGTGAAGCGCGATGGTGAGAATCCGTTCTTTCAATGCGCGCGTTGCGGGCACTTTTTCGAGGTCGTCGAAAAACGATCGCCGGTCGTTGTGGGCCATGACGTCCGAATGGACACCACCGACCTGCGAGTCGCTCCGCTGCCCACGCAAGATCAACAGCCGATCGAGTTCGTGGATGATCCACGGCCACGTCCGCGCCGTTGGGGATGCGCGATCGCCTGTGTACTCACGATGGCGATCTCATTTGGGATTGCAGTTGTCGGTAGCACGCGAGTGTCAGGTCCTTACTCGCATGCATTGGTGGAATTCGACGATGCAACGAGTGCATCGTCCGAACGTTCGATCGCTTTGAAGTTTCGTGACGGACCAGATCTGACCGTCCAAATCGAAACGGTCGATCCAGCAAGACGTCGTTTTGTCCATTCCGTGGACCTGAGTGGCACTCGAGTAACCGCCGAACACATCGAGTTGTTGCTTCAATGGCGGAACATCCGAGAACTTGATTTGAGCAACACGCAAATCACGAACTACTGCGTGGACAGAATCTGTATCAACTTCGATCATCTCACCAAGCTCAAACTCAACGGCACACCAATTACGGACAACGGACTCAGCCAACTCCCTGCGGCGTCACAGCTTGAGTACTTGGACTTGAGCAACACGCCAATTACGAATATTGGATTGTCGCCACTGCAAACGCTGAAGAAACTTCGATTCCTTTACCTAAACCAAACAAAAGTCGCAAACGAAGGATTGCTTTTCTTAAGAGACATCGATTCGCTCGAAGTGCTCAGCCTTCAGGGCACGCAAGTCGGCGACGACGACTTAGGTTACCTCGCCGGTCTGGCCTCCCTTTTTTACTTGAATTTGGGGGAAACAAAAGTCAGCGATCAGGGATTGCTGTTGCTGATGAACTTGCCGGAATTGCGGACGATCAACGTCCGCGAAACGGCAGTTACGGAGTCTGTCGCCAAAAGATTAAATCAGCAGCGAAACAGCAAGAGTATTTTCTACACCACCTCGTTTTGAGGTGCGTGCTCGGATCACACCAGGTTGTGGTCTGTCTCTAAGATGACCGCCAACCCTGTTCCTTCGCGCACGCGGCAAAACGTGTGCAGAACCAGTACGATCCCCGACTTGTCCGCGACGACGGTTTGTTTCTCCGCTCCCAGAATGTCGCACACCGTGCCGAGCGTGTCTCCTTGCTCGATTCGATCACCAAGGCGAACGGCGGCGTCAAAGAAGCCTGTCATGGGTGCCGGGTGACAGATTTGCATGAAACCAGATTTTGGCCGCGAATCTTCAACGACCGTTTCGACACGTGATGCCGGCGGCTCTCGGTTGAGCATTTCGAGATAGCCCATTACATTCAAACATCCGTCCACATACGCGGTCACACCCGCTGGGCAGATCGTCGCCGCTCCGAGATACTCGGCGTAAATTGCCGGGATGCCAGCGTCGCGGGCGATCGACAGTGTGCGTCCGTCGAGCCCCGGATGCGTGCCCCAGATGATTGGCAAATTGAACGCCCGTGCCATCGCTCGCTGATGTTCGAGAATTTTGGGGTCCGTGTGCATTTTGTAACCCGCGAACGGCAACACACAAAGTTCCGTGCCGCCTGTGTGCAGATCCATGTAGAAATCGGCTGAACGAATCAACTCGCTTACCGCGTGCGCGACTTGCTCCGTCACTGAGCCGTTTGGATCGCCCGGACAAACGCGCGCCAAATCCAATCCGTCTTCCGCCGTCCGCGACCCGCGAAAGAAGGCCGCTTCGTTGACAACCGGTGCCAGCGTCAACCGGCCTCGCAAGAGTTGAACCTGGTCCATCAACTGACGAATGGCGGCGATCGGTTCGAATTCGTCCCCGTGCACACCGCCCGTGATCAACAGATGCGGTCCGTCTTGCTCGCCGACAATCTGTTTGGTTTTGATTTCGATCATGAAGCGTCAGCGGTGAAGAAGCGCCGTTGATCCGGGTGAAATGCGATCGCATCGACCCAGCTCTTGTGCGCAACGAGAGATGTTCTTTTGCCACCTTTCAATTCGAAACGTTGGACGTCTTTTTCTTGACCACCGGCAACCAAATATTTGCCGCAGGGATGACAGCTTCGTTGGACGGATTGCTAATCCGTTCGTTATCGATATCCGGGGGCGGACGGATTGGCAATATTGGCAATCCGTCCTAGGATGATCATTACAGTTCGGAGTAGACCGACTTGATGTCGAGTGTGTCGCCGGTTTGTTTTTGCAACTCGAGCAACTTGGCAAACAGTTTCTTGACCGTTGCCTTGTGTTTCTCGTCGCCGGCCAGGTCGTTCATCTCTTGCGGGTCTTTCTTGAGATTGTAAAGGCGGGCTTTAGCGATGGTGGGATACAAAATCAATTTGTGATCTTCGTAGGTTACCATACGCTGGGCCTTGAGGTACGCGCCGTATATGGCATCGTAAGGCACAACCTTTTCGCCGTTGATCAGCGGCAGCAGGCTGTTGAATTCGACATGTTTTGGCTTTTCCACGCCGGCCAGTTCCAGCGTGGTCGCCATGATGTCTTGAAGGTAAACCGGCGTATCGTTCTTTTGATCGCCTTCGATTCCCGGACCGTTGACCATCAGCGGCACGCGGACACTGTGGTCGTACATGTTCTGTTTGCCCATCAAACCGTGATGTCCGACGGCCAGGCCATGGTCGGCGGTGAAGAAGATGTACGTGTTGTCCTCTTTGCCGCTTTTCTCTAACGCTTCGAGAATCCGGCCAATCTGCTCGTCCATGTGCGTGATGATGGCGTAGTATTCTTGCCGATTCACTTTGACGGCGTAATCGGTTCGCGGAAATGGCGCGAGCCTTTCGTCGCGCAAGCCTCGGCCGGTGTTGGCGGCATCGTTGTACGGATATTCTTCAAGGGAGTTTTCCGGCACTTTGATTTTTTCCAACGGATACTTGTCGACAAATTCTTTGGGGGATTGACGCGGATCGTGTGGAGCGTTGAAAGCGAGGTACATGAAGAACGGGTTGTCGCGCTTCGAGGCTTGTTTCAGAAAACCAACCGCGTCATCGCCGACTACTTCGCTCCAATGTTTGCCGCCTTTCCAAAAGCCCTCGAACTTGGGATCGTAAGGGCTCCAGGGATCGGCCTGGCCTTCGATCGGCCGGTTGTAGCCTTCCTTGGTTTGATTCGGCATGCCGCCGCGAACGTGAGCGGAAAATTCGAACGCCTTCTCTGCCTTTGCTCGAACGTGCCACTTGCCAGTGAAATAGGTGTCGTAGCCGGCGACCTTCATATACTCGGACCAGAATCGTCCCGCTTCACGCTCTTTTTCACTCGTGGCATAGACCGCGTTGGCGTGCCAAATGAATCGTCCGGTGTTGAGCATCGTGCGGCTGGCTACACAAACCGCTCCGCTCCACGAACCCATGTTGTAGGCCCGCGTGAACGACAGCCCGCCGCGCACCAAACGATCGAGGTTGGGCGTTTCGATCTCGGTGTGCCCAAAGGCGCTGATCGTTTCGTAGCATTGGTCATCGGCAAAAATGAACAGAATGTTCGGCTTGTCCGCCGCCCGTGCGCCAAAGCACGTCGCGAAAAACAAAACAAATACAGCCGGCCACATGGACGCTTGTCTTTGAAAACGGGGCATGGATTCTTCCTTCAAGGTTTGGTTTACTTCGTAGCGATTATTAGGATAGTCGAAGTCGGATCGGCCGCAAACAAGCAAAACCGCATTCAGTCGATATCCGGTGGGATTTCCTGAACGGACCTTGCACCGAGTTCCACGACAAAGTCGGCGTCCTTCGTCGAGCGGGCCACTCCATAAAAATTACTGGCCAGCGAACCAACCAGCATATAGGGAATCTGCTGTTGTTCCAAAGCGGAGATAACCGCCAAAGTCGCTTCATCCGAATTCACGAAGGGCTCTCCAACGTTTGGTACAAGCCGTGTTCCTCCACCTGACGCAAGCGATTAATGCGGCGAGCGAGTATTTCCTCGACTTGCTGCTCGTCCGCATCCGCGTGCTGATTGCGAATACCCACCCGCATATACTCGCACGATCGATCGAACAAATCGAGTCCATCCAGAATCTTTTGCCCAGGTGGAACTTGACGAGCGCGTTGAATGCGGTCTCGATAAATCCCATCAACTAAATCTTGTGTGGGCCGCATTGGGAGGCGATCTCAGGTGGGTTGAAAGTCGAACCATGTCATTTCAAACTCTCTTCCATCATACAACATCCACTGGTCCTGAGCATCCAACAGAATGGACGCCCGCGGCGCTCATTTGGATTGACGCCCCGGCCAGGTTCCGGTAGGTTGTCCCGCGTCGCGGAGAACGATGGACCTGCCGACCCTCGGATTTGGTTGCAACAGCAGCGAAAGGACTCAATCCATGGAAGAGTTGCGAACCCAAATCTGGGACTATTTGTATCGAGCGTCCCAACCCATGACGCTGGACGAAATCGCCAAGAATGTGGGCGGCGACACGAGTGCCATTCGTACAGCTACCCAGCATGAGTGGTTCGAGACGGTTACGGATCGCGTGTCCATCGCGTATGGCAAGAATCCAACACCGCCGGTCCGTATCTCGAATTAGATCGTTACTTTGGACATCTTCGTGGTCTCTCGCGCACGCGTTTGGTTTTGATGGATCAACCTTTCACCACACCGATGGGTTTCATGCGGGCAACTTTTTTAGCCAGGTTCGCTTGATGAACCACTTCGACGACAAGGTTGACGTCTTTGTAGGCGTCGGGTTGTTCTTCGGCAAGTCCTCGCCAACTGCGGGCACGCGCGATGACGCCTTGGCTGGCCAGCTCTTTGTCGATCCGGCGGCCTTTGGCGTGTTTCACGGCGGCAGTGCGGCTCATTTGGCGGCCAGCTCCATGACAGCACGTGCCGAATGATTGTGTCATGCTTCCGGGCTGGCCGGCTAAGACCCAGCTTGCTCGGCCCATGTCGCCGGGAATTAAGACGGGCTGGCCGATGCTGCGATAGGCATCGGGCGTTTCGGGATGGTCGGGCGGAAAGGCACGCGTGGCACCTTTGCGATGGACCCAGACTTTGCGTGCTTTTCCGCCGGTTGTGTGCTGCTCGAACTTGGCGATGTTGTGTGCCACGTCATAGACCAGGTTCATCTGCAGTTTTTGCCAACTGCCACCAAAAACCGTTTCGAAGGTCTCGCGAGCTTGGTGCATCAGGAGCTGCCGGTTGCACCAGGCGAAGTTGGCCGCGGCGCACATCGCACCGAGGTACTCTTCGCCTTCGGGACTGTTGATCGGGGCACAGGCAAGTTGCCGGTCGGGCAGGTCGATGCCGTAGCGTTGTGGAGCGCCACGAAGTTTTTTCAACGAGTCGTCGCAAACCTGGTAGCCCAGCCCTCGTGAGCCGGAGTGAATCATCACGCAGACCATGTCTTTTTTGAGGCCCATCGCACTTGCCGCCGCGTCGTCGAAAATCGCCTCGACGACTTGCACTTCCATGAAATGGTTTCCCGATCCGAGCGTGCCGCATTGTTGCGATCCGCGTTTGACTGCTCGCTCGCTGACGCAACGTGGATCGGCGCCCTCGAGACATCCGGCCGCTTCGGTGTGCTCGATGTCTCCGTCGGTGGCCAGGCCGCGGTCTTTGAGAAACGGCGATCCTTGCGACAGCAGCTTGGTCATTTCCTTTTTGTTAAACCGATATTTGCCCTCCCGTCCGACACCGGCGGGCACGTTGTTGAACATGGTGTCCATCAAGCGTGGCAGGTGTGGCTTGACGTCTTGATAGAACAGGTTGGAGCGGACCAGGCGCACGCCACAGTTGATGTCGTAGCCAACACCGCCCGGCGAGATTACGCCGCCCTCGTCTGGATCGGTGGCGCAAACTCCGCCGATACAGAATCCATAGCCCCAGTGAATGTCGGGCATTGCTAGGCTGGCGTGTTGGATACCCGGCAGGAAGGCGACGTTGGCGACCTGTTCGGCAGCCTGGTCTTCGCGGATTTGTTCGATCAGATTCTCGTCGGCAAAGATCAAGCCGTCGACGCGCATGCCTTGCTTGTAACTCTTGGGGATGCGCCAACAGTAGTCGTTTAGTTTTTCCAGTGGGCCGGTGTATGAGGATTTTTTCATGGTTCTTACTACTTGCGGGCAGACTTCCGAAGTTTAAGAAAACGTCGGAAGTCTAGATATCGACGATCACTTCCGCGAGCCAACTGCCGTTGTCGAGCCGTTCGACTTTGAGCCGGTGGTAGGTAATCGCCTTGACTTCGTGATCCATTTCATGCCGCGACGGATCGGCGGGTTCGCCAAAGCATCTGGCCGTTATCTTCGATTCGTTCACTTCCACATCAAAGCCGCTGAGCAACAACTGGTCGGTCTCGAATGTGTAGAGCAGTTCGTTGAGCCAGTCGAACAGCAGGTAATCGAGCGTGTCGGTTTGCAACTCGATGGATTTCTCTTGGACCGCTTCGACCTGGTCAAGGTTCACCACGATCAGCGAAAGGAGACCTCGCGCTGCTTCGGCGAAGAGTCCATTGAGATCATCCGCTCGTACCCGCAAGCCAAGATCGGCGGTATGTTCAAAAACCTCGTACATGGAACCGTGAGTTGGAGGAAGCAGATGTGATCACGCGACCTTCATTGACAGGTTTGCATACGCCTTTATACAATTCGCCGTGAATGAACTCGACTTTAAATCTCAATCAGGAGTAAATGATCATGGGTACGGCCCTTGAGATTACAGATGCCAATTTCGAAAGTGAAGTGCTGGGTGCGTCGGAGCCGGTGCTGGTCGACTTTTGGGCGACCTGGTGTGGACCCTGCCGACAGATCGCTCCGATGATCGAAGAATTGGCTGGCGAATACGATGGCTCCGTGAAAATCGGCAAGTGCGATGTCGACAGCAATAGTGAATCGGCTCAGAAGTATGGCGTGATGAATATTCCTACGTTGATCCTGTTTAAAGGAGGCGAGCCGGTTGAGCGGTTTATGGGTGTCCAGCCGAAAACGAAATTGCAGGAAGCGCTGGATGCGGCGAAAGGATAGGATTTCGAGCGTACGCCGTGCGTTTCACGCACCCTACTCGCTGTCGAGCAGTTTTAGATTGGGTGCGATCGTCTCCAGTTGGTCCGCCATGTAGCGTTGAACCTGCGTGGTAGTTTTTAGTTGCATCGCGTGGCGAAGAATGGTTTCCGCGGTTGAAACGGACAGATGGCTGGCCAGTTCCTTGATGGTCGGAACAAACGCCGGACTCATGCTGAATCTGCGTAGTCCCATGCCGAGGAGTAGCACGAAGGATCGCGGTTGGCCGGCCATTTCGCCGCACACAGTGATGGGCTTTCCGGCTTGATTGCAAGTTTTGATGACGTGATGCAGCACGCGCAGCACGGGTGGTGCCAACGGTTGGCAAAGATGGCTGACTTTTGGGTTGTCGCGGTCGGCCGCCATCAAATACTGGACTAAATCGTTGGATCCGACCGACACAAAATCGACCGCGCCGAGCAACATGTCGATTGCGATGGCCGCCGCGGGCACTTCCAGCATCATGCCAACCGGCACGGCGGCACAAGGCTTGCCTTGTTCTTGCAGTTGCTTGTAGCACCGCCGGACCAGCGCCCGGACACGCCGCATCTCTTCCAACGTGGTGACCATCGGGAACATCAAGCGAACGCGCCCCGATTGAGAATCCGTTTCCCCGGCGGCACGCAAGACCGCGCGAATTTGGGTCGAAAAGAATTCCGGATGCTCAAACGACAAGCGGATGCTGCGCCATCCCATAAACGGATTGGCTTCTTGATGGTGATGCCCCAGATAGGGCACGGTTTTATCGCCGCCAATGTCCAACGTTCGAATGGTGACCGATTTGGTGGGGCTCGCTTCGATGATGTCCCGATAGATCGCCAGTTGCTCCTCTTCATCCGGCACATCGGGATGTGTGAGGTAGAGATACTCAGTGCGGTACAGTCCAACGGCCGACGCTCCCATCGCTCCGGCATCTTGTGCATCGCGCAGGCCGTTGATGTTGGCCTCCAAGTAAAGTTTCACTTCGTCGGACGTCTGCGCCACCTTGTCGCGATTGACGGCCAGTTGATCGCGGAGATCAAAGAATTCACGCTCCAGCTTTCGAAAGGCGGTAAGCGATTCGCGGGTCGGGTTGATGGACACGTGACCGTCACGTCCGTCGACCACGATTGTGTCGCCCGTCTTGACTTGCCGCTGGATGCCGCGGACGCCCGAAACGGCGGGGATACCGCGGCTGCGGGCGATAATTGCGGCGTGGCTTGTTTGACTGCCGGCCTGGGTGACGATGCCGTGGACATCGACGTCACCCAGGGCAACAACGTGGGACGGAAGCAATTCGTCCGCGACGACGATCAGCGGTCCGCTTAACGCGCTTGAATCGGGTTTGACGACTTCGGAGAGATGGGCGCTGAGTCGTTCGACGACGTCGCGCACGTCGTTCAAACGTTCCCGCAAGTACTCGTCCTTGGTGCGCGCAAACAGTGACGTGTATTCGTTCAGCAGGTTGTGCAAGGCCGCCTGGGCGGTCATGCGGTCGTCCACGATCCAGCCACGGATCTTTTTCGTAAAAGCGGCGTCTCGCAAGATCGACTCGTGAACGCCGAAAATCGCCGCTTCTTGGTGGCCGACCTGGGCTTCGACCTTTTGTTGCAACGAATGGAGGTCCTCGGCCGTGCTGTCACGGGCCGTCTCGAACTGGGCCAGTTCCGCCGTAACCTCGTTGTCCTCAAGGCGCTTGGTGTCTGGGTTCACGAAGATCTCGTGAATACAATAGGCGGTGCCAATCGCGACCCCCGGCGAAACTGCTATCCCTTTGCGCATGCCTGGAATTTAGCAGCCAGCCGCGTGAGTGACAAATAGGGTCGACCTGTCGACCGTCAGGGGACAATCTCACGGCTCAACGAAATCTCTCCAACATTCCTCGCACAAACGATTTACGACGCGGATCAAGGGAGGCGAATTGCGGTTGTGAGCCCTGAAATCCGCAACTATACTACCTCCTTCGGCTTAACGAACGGTCGACAATCCTTTTGGCAGATTAGAAGCACGTTTGTGAGATTTCGATCAACTCCCTCCAATGCAATTCACACTGCTTGACAGAATAACCGAATTACATGAGGGCGAGAGCATTACGGCCGTCCGTACGCTGAATCCAGACGAGGATTATTTGGAGGACCATTTTCCGTGTTTTCCCGTCATGCCGGGCGTGTTGATGCTGGAAGCTCTTTACCAGGCCAGTGCCTGGCTGGTACGAAAGACCGAAGATTTCAAGCATTCCCTGATTATGATGAAGGAAACGCGGAATGTGAAATATCAGGGATTTGTCGAGCCGAACGAACAAATGGTCGTCACCGCAAAGATCCTGAAACATGACGACCAAACCACAACACTAAAATGCCAAGGAATGGTCGGCGACCGACCCACGGTGTCGGGTCGGTTGGTCCTCGAGCGACGCAATTTTGGTGATCAAAACCCGGAACATAAACCGATTGACGATTATGCTTGCAGCCAGTTTCGCAAGTTTTTCAAGAAACTAACCGAATCTTGACGGTTCAAGAAATATCTATTTGCATTTGTTGGAGACATCCGATGCCCTCACAAGACGAAGTATTTGCGAAAGTACAAGAGACACTAGTTGACGCTCTGGGCGTTGATGACGACGAAGTCACGCCCGACGCGACCATGGTTGGGGACTTGGGTGCCGAGTCGATCGATTTTTTGGACATCGTGTTTCGGCTGGAAAAGGCGTTCGAAATTGAAATCCCCCGGTCCGAGCTTTTTCCCGAAGACGTTTTGACCAGTGCTGAGTACGTTCAGGACGGCAGCGTAACTCAGGCAGGCATTGAAGAGTTGAAAAAACGCATGCCATTCGCGGACTTGACCAAGTTTGAATCGAATCCGGTTGTCCAGGAATTCGGTAATCTGCTGACGGTCAGCGATCTCTGTCGCTATGTCGAAAGCAAACTCGCGTAGCAGGCTAACACGGATTTAGCCTCGGTCGTTGAAGGAACGATTCTTCCCGCCAGACACTTGTCCGACGCAGAAAAGCCATGCGGTGGTATTGGATCGACCGGTTTACCGAATTTGTCAGCGGCAAAACTGCCACCGCGATCAAGAGCATCGGCCTCTGCGAAGAGGAAGTCGACCTCTATTTGCCCTGCCATCCGGTGTTTCCCCATTCGTTGGTCATTGAGGGACTGGCTCAAACCGGAGGCATTCTTGTCGCGGAAAGGAGCAACTTCGAAGGCCGAGTGGTGCTTGCAAAGGTCTCCCACGCAACGTTTCATGACATCGCGATACCTGGTGATACGCTGACTTATACAGCCACGATCCAGACTTTGCAGGCCAGCGGGGCATTGGTCAAAGGGACCAGCTACAAAGGCGATCAGTTGCACGCGGAAATCGATTTGTTCTTTGCCCAACTGGAAGGCGAGCGATTCGATGATGTGGTCCTGTTTGAACCTGATGAGCTTTTGCGTATGTTAAGAGTCTGGAAAATGTATGATGTGGCCAAGAACGAAGACGGATCGCCGCTGCGTATTCCTGACCACATGCTTGAGGCGGAGCGCAAGACCAATTCCAGCTAGATTGCACTCATTTCATAAGGTCCTCGAATCATGAGGCGGCGAGTCGTTGTTACTGGCATCGGAGTGATCAACCCATTGGGACACGATGTCGAAACCATGTGGTCCGCGTTGCGCGAAGGTCGCTCGGGCGTCGACTATACGACCATCTTTGACGCCAGCCGGTTCCCCACAAAAATCTCGGCCGAAATCAAGGACTGGGACGCCACAAGAATCGGCGAAGACGAGTCGGTGTGGAAACATCGTGGCCGTCATTCTCATTTCGCCGCCGGCGCGGCTCGTCAGGCAATGGACGCATCGGGAGTCCTGGACACGTTGGACGATCCGACGCGGTTGGGCGTGTACTTGGGCAGCGGCGAAGGAGATCAGGATTTCTGTTCGTTCACGACGATGATGTCCGACGCGTTGAACGGCGGGGACGAATTGGATTTCGTCAGGTTTACGAAGAAGGGTTTGGAGACGCTGAACCCGCTTCGCGAAATGGAACAGGAACCCAACATGCCGCCCAGCCATCTGGCGGCGATGTTCAATGCCCAGGGCCCGAATGTCAATTGTTTGACCGCTTGTGCCGCCAGCAGCCAGGCCGTTGGCGAAGCGACCGAAATCATCCGCCGTGGCGATGCTGATGTGATGCTGTCCGGCGGAACTCACAGCATGATTCATCCGTTTGGCGTGACCGGCTTCAATTTGTTGACGGCACTTTCCACCAGCAACGACGATCCGACGAAGGCATCGCGGCCGTTCGATCGGTTGCGCGACGGATTTGTGCTCGGCGAAGGCAGCGGAATGGTGGTGCTCGAAGAGTTGGAACGCGCCAAGCAGCGAGGCGCACACATCTACGGCGAAATCCTGGGATACGGATCGACCGCCGATGCCTATCGAATCACGGACATTCATCCCGAAGGACGCGGCGCCATCGGCTGCATGCGAATGGCTCTGGAAAATGCGGGTCTGAACGCGGACCAAATCCATTACGTCAACGCCCACGGCACGAGCACCACGGTGAACGACAAAGTCGAGACAAGGGCGTGCCGAATGGTGTTCGGCGATCGAGCTGACCAGGTTCCTGTGTCCAGCACCAAAAGCATGATGGGCCACCTAATCGCCGCCGCCGGTGCTACCGAAATGATCGTCTGTCTGCTGGCGATTCGCGACAACGTTCTGCCCCCGACGATCAACTACGAAAACCCCGACCCCGAATGCGATCTGGACTACGTCCCCAACGAAGCCCGCCAACAGCAGTGTGACTTTGCGCTGAACAACAGCTTCGGCTTCGGCGGTCAGAATATCACACTGGCCGTTGGCGGATTCAGCGCCTAAGGCGAGCGGCAGATGAGAATTTATCGTAGTGGAATTCGCCAGAATTCCTTTTCAAACGGAAGGAACTCTGGCGAGTTCCACTACTACGGCAGGTAAGAATTCATCCGCCGGTCGCCTGAAATCCTGTTCCACCGGCTGTCCGCTCGGCTCATTTAGTTCAGCACCAGGCCCAATTCGTCGAGCACCGCCGTTAACAATTCAACTTGCCCAACGGCCGCGCTTTCACCGGCTGCCGCGAGTGACTGACTGATGCGTTCAAATCCTTCAAGGTGGTTTGTTTGATCAGCAAGTTGAGCGGCCGCATCGACATCAACCCCAACGATTGAACCTGTCGCTTGACCAAGTCCCAGCGTCGGTGAATCGGCAGCGGGGATGTTATTCTGATGTAGCAAGTTCAATTGTCGTGTCGTCAATCCTGCCTGCCAAGTCTCACGTGATTGATCGGTCACTGCCACGACGTCTTCCGTGGCCGAGCCTTGCCGCCAGTTTCCAATGATGGGGATGTCGGTCGTGGCGCCAAACACGAACATCTGATCGCCGCCCTCGGGACCATCCCACGATCCGTTGCCCGACGCGTCGAGATAGAACCGGCCGCTGCGATAGACGCCAATGTGGTCATTGCCGTCACCGCCCCATTTGCCGCTGATGGGAAAATCGGTCGATGCGCCGAACGAGTGGATCGTATCGCCGCCTGATTGCCCGTCCCAGAGGCCGTTTCCGTTTTGATCCAGATAGAATCGGCCGTTTCGAAAAACTCCGAAGTCGTCGCTACCATCGCCGCTCCAATCGCCAACCACGGGCTGGTCGCCGGCGGCACCGAACAATCCAATGGCATCGCCACGCGAAGTGCCGTCCCAGGACCCATTGCCGTTTAAATCGAGATACCACTTTCCGTCGCGGAACACACCAATATCATCTCGGCCATCTTGATTCCAATCGCCACTGACCGGTGCATCCGATGCCCTGCCAAAATACGTCAGGCCGTCCGAGCCCGCGCCGTCCCAAGTGCCGTTGCCATTCAAGTCGCGATAGACGCCGCCGGAACTTCGGCGAACTCCGATTTCATCCAGCCCGTCGCCGTTCCAATCACCCACCAAGGGCGTGTCACCAACGTTTCCAAAACCAAGACGTTGATCTGTGCCGGTGGCTGTGTTCCAGACGTCGTCACCATCGACATCCAGATAGAAGTTTCTGCCGCGAAAGACACCAATTTGATCGGTCGATGTCGCGGGGGCCGCGACGATCTGAATGCGGTTGCCGTCGTACGTCGTTTGGCTTCTCAAGTCGTTGTCGATTCCGACCAGCAGGTTTTGCGAAAAGATGCTTTGGCCTGCGCGGGTGTCGACCGTGAACGTGCCCGCCGCGCCGGCCGTCGCCTCGAGATAGAACAACAACTGCGGCTGGCGCGAGGTGGGACCGCCATATTCCAAGCCACCGGCTTCGTCGACTTCGCCGTTGAATTCGTCGATCGTCCCGGTGCTGAAATCATCAAACGTGTGGACAAGGCCGTCGATGTCCGCCAGGGATGTGTCGTACAACACGTCGGCAAACGCGCTGAGCACTCCTTGCTGCGTTCCGGTCGCACGCAGGTCTTGGGCCAAGACATTGATCCGAAACGGTTGGCCCGTTTGGAGTACGGAAATCGGAGTTCCGGTGTTGTCGGAAAACGTAGTGGTGATGGCCATCAAGTTCGCATTGATTTGGGAAGTGAGCGCGGCACTGACCGGTGCCATCGTCAACGCACCGTGCGTCGCAACGGCAGTTTCGATCACGCTGTCGTTTCGCGCGTATCCAATGCGGTTGACAGCCGACCCGGCATCGCTGGGCGTGATCGCGCCGTTGCCATCAAGATCGGCTCGCGCATCGGCTGGCGGGCTGAACTGGCCGATGCGATTGATAATGAATCCGACGTCGGTGGGCGTCACAACACCGTTGCCGTTGGTGTCCCACGGAAAGAATGAAATGTCGTCCGCGTCAATGCCTTTTCCTTGGGCAAAGTTATTACGTTCGTCCAGTTCATTGACGCGATTGGCCGGGTCGACTACCAGGCCCAGATAGTCGGAGCTTGTCGAAACGTATCCTACGCCTAACCCAGCGGCATCGTCGGCCACCGCACGGTTGAAGAGTGTCGCCACATCCAGTTGTAGGTTGATGGATCTTGTCGCCGACTGGCCGTTTGCCAGACCGTCGATCGCAACGGTTGTCACGACCACATCGTCCGCGTTGCCGATCACGTCATCACTGGAGTGAACCACGTCGACCGAAAATGCGCCCGCGGGACCGAAGCCCGTGTTCTCGATGGTGAAGTTGACGGTTGTCTCGCCGAGCAACGCGTGGTCGGGCGACGCGTCAAAACTGCTGGCCACCAACTCGGCACCCACGATGTCGATGCTGTGGCTGTCGTAGAATGTTTGATTTCGCAGGTCGCCGTCGATGCCGAACAACTGATTCTCGGAGAGTCTGCTCTCGCCGGCGTTGGTTTCGATCGTGAGCGTACCCAACTGGTTGGCGGTGGCTTTAAGCGAAAACACAAGTTGCGGATCGCGATCGCCCGCAGTCGAATTTTCGAGCCCGCCGACCTCGTCGACCGTGCCGGTCGCGTCGTTGATCGTGCCCGTGGCAAAGTCATCGAACGTGTGATCGATTCGCGTGACGTCGATTAAATCCGTGTTGTAGATCACGTCGGTAAAGGCGCTTAATACGCCGGTCGCGTCCGCGCTGGTGCGCAGATCCTGGGCATAGACGTCAATGAAGAATTCTTGCCCGACCGGCAACTGCGTGAGTTCGTTGATAACTTTTCCATCCTGGTCGCGTTCGGTGAACTTGACCGCAAGGTCGATCATCGCTTGCTGCTGCGAGCCGAAATCCTCTTTGCTGGCCACCTCGCCTGCATTCAGCGTGACCTGGCGGGCTGCGCTGTTGGCGGGCGTTGTCTGAGTCCAACCATCGGACAACTGTTGGCGGACCGTGTAGGATCCGGCCGCCAAATTGGAAAGAACATATTTGCCGTCACGATCCGTCACAGTCGAACGTTCGCCGTTGTCGTGGATGGAGTTGTTGTTTTCGTCGAGATAAATGGTCTGCCCTTCCAGACCCTCTTCGACAACGCGCACTTGCACGTTGCCCAATCCAAAGCTTTCGTCGGCCAAATCTTGCAGGTTGATGCCAGCAAATCCCAACACCACATCATCCGCGTCGTGCGACGCCGTAAGCGAGATGTGGTACACGGCGTCGCCCCAGAGATCTTGGCCGTATCCCAAGCTGTCGCGTTCAACCGCGCCGGTGCGATACGGCGAGTCGCCATTGGGAAAGGCATCCGGGTATGATTGGTTGTGCCACGGAGCATTGGAAAAGCTAGTGTGCAGCAAAACCCCCACATCGACGATTCCCGCTACGAATTGGTCCGGCCCAAATTGGCTGTCATTGCCGTCCCACGATCGGATCACGTACAGGTCAAAATCGACTTCCACGGCGGAATGTTTCGGCAACCCGTTGAGGTTCAGTGTCGCGGGGTCGTTACCAAACTGGCCCAGGAATCGCCGGCCGCTAGGCGTCGTGTCGATCCGCGGATGCGACCACATCGAGAGATCCGAGTTCTGCTCGAAGTCTTGTGAATAGACCATCGTGCCAGTGCGGACACCATCGCCATTTTCATCATGAAATGCCACACCCGAGATGCTGCCGAGCATGGTGTCGTCATCTTCGATCGTCAACTGTCCCTCAATATCCGCGATCGTCGCGCCGACTGGATTGCTCAATCGGATCACAACCGTTTCATCTGATTCGGACGCGGTGTCCCCGACAATTTCCAGCGGGATGTTCTGCACGGTTTGTCCTGGTGCAAAGACAAGTCGCGCGCTCGACAGGCGATCGGTTTGGCCGGACAAGATGGTCGCCTGTGTGCTGCTTCCGCCGCCGTGGCCAATGACAAGGTCAGGCACGCTGTCGTTATTGAAATCCGCGATCACCACGTCGCTGGGAAACGTGCCGCCGGCCAACGGGTCGCCTGCCCAAAAGTGTTCCGCGGCCAAAAACGTTCCATCCCCAATTCCTCGCAACAGCGACACGCTGTCGCCGGTGGCCGAGGGACCACTAAACCGTGGCCCTTGATTCGCCGTGACAAGATCCAACTGACCATCGCTATCGATGTCGGCGACGTCCAGATCCACAGGAAAATCACCGGCGCCAAAGGCCGTGATCGATCCCATGTTGCCTGCACGGTCGTTGAGACGCACTGCCACCTGATCGCTTTCGCTGTTGACCATGACGACATCCAAGGCGCCATCGTTGTTCAGATCGGCCAAATTGACGGAGTCCAAGGGATCGCCGTTGATCGAGTTAGGGATGCTCGACTGCGAAAAGGTACCATCGCCGTTGCCGCGGAACGTCCACAGTTTGCCCTCTTGGGTCGCCAGCACCACATCCGCCCGGCCATCGCCATTGATGTCACCCGCGTCCATCAGCGGATCGCGGTTCGGTGCGGGAGCACCCAGAAAGTCTCCGACATTGGACGATTGATAAGACTGGTTAAACCGCCCCGTCCCGTCGTTGAGAAATGCCATCACCACGCGATCGTCACCACTGGTGGTCGAGACGGTCACGACATCCGGCCGATTGTCGTTGTTCAAATCGGCCATTGCCAACGGGGCCAAGTCGAGAAACAGCATCGTCCCGGTTTGGATGCGACCACCGAACGTGCCGTCGCCGTTGCCAGGGAACACATGAAAGCGGCCCAGACTACTTCGCGCAGAAGCAAACGCATCCAAGTGGCCGTCACCGTTCAGATCGATCAACTCCGGAGAACTTGATAGGTTGCCGCCCAATTGCAGCATGCGGGGCCCAGTAAAACTGCCATCGCCAGTGTTCTGGAAGATTTTCAATACAAGATTGTTCGGATCAACCGTCATCAAGTCCGCATCGCCGTCCTCGTCCACATCCCCGACGGTGACTTCCCACGGTTTAAAGCCGGCGTTGTCAACGATCGCGGGTGCCGAGAAACCAGTGAAAACCCGTGGTGCCAAGTAATCGTCATTCGCGACGGCCGTTCCACCGGTGATTTCAAAGTCCACGGTAACCTGTCCACTTGCGGGCGAAGTCAATCGCACCGGGACATCGACCATCCTCGCGCCACTATCGCCCTCGGAAAAACTCACATCGTCGATAACCAGGTCCAATCCGGCAGCATCCAGCATCTGCCGTGCCTCGAGGGCCTCGACTGCCAAACGGCGCTGGCGTCTTCGCCGGCTGTCCTGACGATTCCGACGCAAGTTAAAGAGCGAAAAAAGGCATTGAAGGGGTGTGGTGTCTTGTGGCATGAGTGTTCTTTCCGCGTGTGGATTCGATGAATGGTTCCAGTAGCCGTAACGAAACTCGCCAAGAGTTTCGGTGGGGCAAAAAGCAGTAGTAGGATGCGATTCCGAGACTTTTGGCGAGTTTCGCTAGAATCGCTTCCTTACAAGACGTAGCGAGAAAATCGGCCCCAGCGGATCATAGATTTTTCACCCCAGCCCAGATAAACCACGCAGTCGACGTCGTGCGCTACTGGCCATCGATCTGGCGGGCTCCGAAAAGAAAGAAATGGGACTGGCCATGCGGTTCATATCCCGCACATGATCAAGCTGTTAAGTGGCCGAGTCGCCATCGCTGAGCCTCATGTGCAGCCACGCCTTGGCGGCCGTCCACTCGCGTTTCACAGTGGCGGTCGAGACGTCGAGAATCTTTGCGGTTTCGTCCAAGGTATGACCGCCGAAATGATGAAGCTCGACGATCTCGCTTTGGCGAGGATCCATTTCGACCAATTTCTCGAGCGCCTCGTCCAAAGCCAGCAAGTCGACCTGGAATTGCTCCTTGCCGATCTCCGGCAACTCAACGGCCGTACGCTCACGGCCGCCGCCCCGCTTTTCAGTTTGTCGTGCCCGTTGGTGGTCAACCAGCAATCGGCGCATTGCTCGCGCGGCCGTTCGGTAAAAGTGCGACCGGTCATGCCAGTCGATGTCCGCGGCGCCGACCAGTTTTAGGAAGACGTCATTGGTGAGGATCGTTGTTTGCAGTGTGTGGTCTGGTCGTTCAGAGCGCATTTTGTGTTGAGCGATCTTTCGCAATTCATCTTCGACCAGGCGATACAACTGGTCGCGCGCATCGCGATCACCCTGCCGCACTTGCCCCAACAGAACCGTCACTTCACCGTGTTTGTTAGACATGGAACGATCAAACAAGAATCAAGGTTTGTTTGATTGACTCCCACCGTTCAGGCGACATCGTCGACATGAGCCAACGAATGAGCATTTAACTCGATAGCAAGATTGCAACTGGCCGTCAATGAGTCAGGACTGGCGCACGCTCAGCGACCAATGCTTGGTGGATTATCAACCAAGAAGTCCCGTGGTGCTCGCACGGTGTAGTAAGGATAGGCGTAGGCGGCCGTTGTTGGACCGGCTGGGCCCGGATAGCCGTGTGCGGGATGAGGTGTAATCTGCCCATAGGGATGACCTTGTCGATGTCCTGCTATTCCACGTGCACGAGCAAACAAGCCACAATGTGGACATCCCATCAGCCCACCCGCACCAGCCATGCCGCAGTTCGAGCAACGGCTTCCATTACTTCCATGCGATCCCGATGCATATCCTGGACCGGAGTCACAAGATCCGTTCAAGGTGGCACAGCCCCCATCGCAACTGCCGCATGTCGGCGACAAAGCACATCCGTTGGCGGAGACAAGGATGACGACAACCGCACAGGCGCAAAACAGTACGCGTTTCATTTCAGTGATTCCTATCGATGGGTGATCTTTGCCGGGTCGCCCCCTCTCGGCGGGATGTGGGGACGGAGAATCAATACAATCCCTACGTAGCTTATCGGCGGCATAACTGCGAGAATTGAAGAAATCGATAAAGTCCAGCGGTAGTGCTTCGCAGATGAATCAATCGGATCAAAACGACCAGGATCGACCAGGGGTTCGACTGCCAAGTTTTCGATTGGGCACTCTGTTGGTCGTGATGCTGGCGCTAGCTGTGATTGCCGCAGGTGTGGGATACATGATTCGGTCGATGAGCGACCAGGGTGGTCAGTCGTCAAGCACGGGGTCGGGAGCATTGGTGTTTATGCTCTTTAGTCTTGCAGCCCCAGTTCTGTTGATGACGTTGCTAAGCGTAGCGCGGCAATTCGTCATTTGGATAAACCGCCTCAAACGCTGACAGATCAGAATTGGCACCGTAATTGCAAGGTGTTGCTAACAACGGTCCCCCCAAGAATCCGGGACGGGGTCGGAACAGAGAAGAGGCTCACATTGGTGGGGGTCGGTTGTTTGAGAAGAGTTAAGCTCTGCCCGCCCGCAGGCTAAAGCGAATCGAACAGAGAAAAAGGCATCCGACAGTTGAGAAGAGGCACGTTGTCAGCAGCGTCATGGTGCTGATAACAGCAATTCAGGCGAGTTGGAGATCCAACCTGATGGACGGATTTCCAACTCGCCTGTTGCATTTCAAGTGTATTATTCTGCAACACATGTGGCGTAATCAAACAGCGATCCACAGCCTCTGATCCCCCGCCGAATAGTCATTCTACTCAGTGAATTGACTCAAATTCTCACCTCATCACCGTAGATGAACTCAGTCACGGTTTTTTTGTGACCCGTGAGTACATTTGGGGGAATTCCCCACTTAAGACACTACGTTCGCGACGCAAGTCCAGCTACAAGTTCTGCCCCAATACATTGAGGAGTCCCATGACACGGAAAAGATGCTTATCTCAACCCTCACTCGCAAGGCATTTGCATTTTCTGCCCGTAGTTTTGTGCCTGCTCGTCGTTGCTTCGACGCCCGCGCAAGCCCAGTTGCCTCAAACTCTAAAGATCAACGAACGAATCTCGGCGGTCTGGGGTGAGTACGACATCAAACCATCGCCGGCAGCAAGCGATGCGGAATGGTGTCGCCGAGTTCATTTGGACATCTTGGGCCGCATTCCCAAAGTCCGCGAACTGAACGCGTTTCTCAACAGCAAGGATCAAGACAGACGATTGAAGCTCGTCAATACCTTGCTTTTCAACGACGACCACATCGAAGAATACGCTCGCAACTTTACGACAATCTGGACGAATATCCTGATCGGCCGAAGTGGCGGCACCGAGCGGAATTCATTGACAAGCCGCTCGGGCATGCAAAAGTATCTGCGTGATTCCTTCGCTCGCAACAAACCATACGACAAGATGGTTTATGAGTTGGTCACCGCCACGGGAGCGAATTCGCCTGGAGCTGAAAACTTCAACGGCGCGGTTAATTTCCTCGCCATGAAAGTGAATGAAGAAGGTGGCACGCTGGCAACCGCCGCCACAACCAAGGTCTTTATGGGACTACAAGTCCAATGCACCCAATGCCACAACCATCCGTTCAACGAGTGGAAGCAACAGAAGTTCTGGGAAATGAATGCGTTCTTCAAACAAACACGCGCCCTGCGCAAGTTTGTTGCGGGCACAAACGATGTGGCTTCCTCGGAACTTGTGAATCAAGATTTCGGTGGCGAAGGCGATACTCCAGAGGAAGCGGAAATCTTTTACGAACTTCGCAACGGTTTGTTGAAGGTTGCCTATCCGGTTTTTGTTGACGGCACGTCGATTGGCAAGAGTGGATTTGTTCAAGACGTCAATCGCCGCGAAGAACTTGGCAATTTGATCGTTCAGTCCGAGTACATGGACAAAATGATCGTCAATCGTATTTGGGCACACTTCATGGGCCACGGCTTTACGAAGCCGATTGATGACATGGGTCCACACAATCCAGCGACTCACCCGATACTGGTCGACTATCTCGCCAAGGAGCTTCGCGATAACAGTTTCAATTTGAAAGAGTTGATCAAATGGATCACTTTGAGCGAACCTTATTCGCTATCCAGTCAGTTCACTGAGTCAAACGAGTTGGATGACCCGCAACTGGGTGAAACGCCCAAGTTCAGCCACTACTACCTTCGCATGATGCGAGCCGAGGAGCTGTACGAATCGCTGATCGCCGCTACCGAAGCTGAAAAGACGGCTGGCAATTATGAGCAACAGGAGGCCACCAAGACCCAATGGCTGCAGCAGTTCGTCCAAGCGTTTGGCACGGACGAAGGCGACGAAACAACGACATTCAACGGCACGATCCCGCAAGTGCTGATGATGATGAATGGTGCGTTGGTTCAAAAAGCAACGAGTGGTTCGAAAGGCAGTTTTCTGGCCCAAATCGCTGGCAGCAAAATGAAAGCTGCTGAGAAGATCAATTACTTGTTCCTCGCTGGTCTGTCTCGCAAGCCAACCCGTGAAGAATTGAAGGTTGCGAATCAACTGCTGCTCGCCCGCAAAGGCGACTCCACCCAGGCGTTGCAAGATGTCTGGTGGGCTGTCCTGAATAGCAACGAGTTCATCTTCAACCACTAAGACCCTGCCTAAACTTCCGATGTCTTCCGCGACATCGGAAGTTTGAAAAAAGAGTTTGATTTCAATTACCAAGATTTAGAAAAACAAATCACTTAAGCCGGAGAAAGCGAATACTATGAACATGCAAACACCCAGGGGAATGAATCGGCGTCACTTTATGAAGCACCTGGCTGGCGCTTCGGCGATGACCGGCACGGTTCTGGCAATGGGCGGAACGATTCAAGCCAACGCCGCGGAACTGAGCAAGAACCGCAAGTCCGCCATTTTGATGTGGATGGGCGGCGGTCCTTCGACAATGGACATCTGGGATCTCAAACCCGGCGCTCCAACCGGCGGTCCCTTCCGTCCCATCGCCACCACCGGCGACTTGGAAATCAGCGAACACATGCCGATGACCGCCAAGAACATGGACAAGCTGGCTGTCATCCGCTCGATGAGCACTCGTGAGGCGGATCACGGTCGTGGCCGTTACTACATGCACACCGGCTATGTGCCGAATCCCAACGTCCAGCATCCAAGTTACGGTGCTGTGATTGCTCACGAAACGATCGACCAACGACCAGAACTCGAAATTCCACCGTTCGTTTCCGTCGGTGGCGGTAGCGAAGGCCCTGGCTTCCTTGGCATGGCATGGTCACCATTCAGCGTCAACTCGAACGGTCAAGTCCGCAATCTGCAAATTCGCGGCATCGAGAACGATCGCCTGATGCAGCGAATGTATGCTTTGGATCTGATCGAAAAAGGCTTCATCAATCGC
The DNA here is from genome assembly GCA_964343305.1 of uncultured Pirellulaceae bacterium. Lineage (GTDB taxonomy): Bacteria > Planctomycetota > Planctomycetia > Pirellulales > Pirellulaceae > CAYFJO01. The sequence goes on from CAYFJO010000026.1 coordinate 32,916, forward strand.
AAGGTTGGTCAGTCCGCGAAGGACCATCAAGAAGTCTTGAAAAAGACGTTGAACCTGATGACCAGCAAGCAAATGGAAGCTTTCAAGGTCAACAACGAGTCGCCGGAAGTGATCGAGCGCTACGGTGCCACAAACTTTGGTCGCGGTTGCTTGATGGCTCGTCGTTTGGTCGAGCAAGGTGTTCCGTTCGTCGAAGTCAACCTTGGCGGTTGGGACAATCACCAAAACATTCACACAACCCTCTCGACCACCAAGTTGCCCGAATTGGATCGCGGCATCAGCGCGTTGGTCGAAGACCTGGATCAACGCGGCATGTTGCAAGATACCGCGATCATCTGGATGGGTGAATTCAGCCGCACGCCGCGTATCAACGGCAACGCCGGTCGTGACCACTGGGCGCGAAGCTGGAGCGTGATGGTTGGTGGCGGCAAGATCAACGGCGGTCAGGCCGTTGGTGCAACGACTGCGGACGGCATGCGAGTCGACACCGATCCCTACACTTCGCAAGACGTGATGGCCTCGATTTGCCACGCACTCGGCATTTCGCTCGAAACCACGTTCACCAGTCGTAGCGGTCGTCCGATGAAAATTGCCAACAGCGGCAAGGTGATCAAGGAATTGTTCTCCTAAAAAAGTCTAGAGCAATTATCCCCAATTGCTCCGGCAATCAAGAATGAACAATTGAGACAATTGTTCTATGCCGTAGCCAATTTGAAATGTCCGGTAGCAGAAGTCGTGAGACTTCTGTATTCCCGCAAATTCCGAATTCTCACGAATCCGGCTACGGGACATTTTCAACAGACGGCGGCATACATAGGAAATTCCCTGATTTAACCATCCAGGGTCGAGCGGGATCAGTCTGCTCGGCCCTTTTTCTGTTAGAATCGAACTCGTCATTGGTCATCTGTTTCAGTTCTCGCCACGATTCCGCGCCGAGTGACCAGTGACCAATGACAAATCATATTTTCTGAGTACTTTCGCGAGTCCCATCCGCTGTAGGTACAGATATGAACGAGGCCTCGCCTCCTGCATCGACCAGTTTTGATCCCGCACGGATCATCGACACCCACCAGAATGGGGTGTGGCGATATTTGCGGGCCATCGGCTGCGATCCAAGTCAGGCCGAGGACCTTACCCAAGAAACTTTCCTCACTGTCCTGCAAAAACCCTTCGTGGAGTACAGTCCGGCGGCCACAGCGGCCTACCTTCGCAAAGTGGCCTACAACCTGTTTATCACGATGCAACGACGAGCCGGACGTGTGACGGCGGTTGAGAATGTTGAAGAGTTCGATTCAGTATGGGAAGATTGGGCTGGTGACGACGGCGGCGAAGCGATGGTTGACGCCCTTCGCGATTGTTTGAAAGGCCTCGGAGAACGTGCCCGATCCGCCCTGGAAATGAGGTTTCGCGACAAAGTGCCCCGAGTTCAAATTGGCGAGGCTTTGGGAATCACCGAACACGGAGCCAAGAACTTGATGCAGCGAGCAAAGAAACAACTGCGAGATTGCATCGAAGGAAAACTTGAAACGTAAAAACTGTTTAGCCACGTGGCCAACGGACCGCACGAAATCATGAATCCGTTCGACTCTAAAGATACGATCCTCGACGCATTTCTCGACGAAGTGTTGTCTGGCCAAACACCGCCCGACAATGCTTCACAAATTCTCAGTGCGCTCAAAGCCGGCACGAACGGATCGTCCAACGGCAACGGACGCGCAGTCGTCCCGCCACCGGTTGCTCCGCCGGTTCAACGTGTTGAAAGTGCCGTTGAAGAGTCACTCGTCCAAGTTGCTTTGCGAAGTGACCGTCGCCAGCGCCGCGAGCAGCAATGGTCTGGCTTGGCAATCATTGCCTGCCTTCTCTTTCTCGGCGTTGCCGTTGGTTTGATCGCCCTGACGTTGTCAGATTCCAGCAACAACGATCCCGAGATAGTTGAGAGCAACGACCCCAACGATAACGCGAACGAATCGCCGTCCGACGAAAACGACACAGACCCGCCAAGACCAGACAGCAATCTCAAGAAACCAAAAGACAACTCACGGATTGTTCAGAAGGAGAACGACTTCAATTCGATCGAGCCGTTCAAGATTCCAGGCGAAGATCAGCCCAAGTATGATCCATCCATACGGAAAGATCGACCGGATCCTTCGCCCGACAGCGAAGTCATCGCGTTTATCAACGAGACAATCAAGGTGGAGTGGTCAAGGCACAATATCGAATCCGTCGACCAGGCGGAAGATGAAGAGTGGTGCCGCCGGGTCTATGTACGACTGGTTGGACGCATCCCTTCCGTCGACGAACTCAAGCAGTTCGTCGCCAGCAACGTCGACGGAAAACGCACGGAGTTGGTCGACGAGTTGCTGGCCAGTGAGGAGTACATCAAGCATTCGACCACCGTTTGGACTAACGTGTTGATCGGACGGTATGCGGGCCGGGATCGAGGCGACCTTGCAAACCGCGAGGAACTGGAAGCTTACGTTCGATCGTCGTTCGAAGAAGAAAAACCATACGACCAGATGGCCTTCGAATTGTTGACCGCCACGGGTTCCGACGGGGCGGCCAACTTTATGCTGGCCGGTGCCAAGGACCATGCCAAGACGGCCACGGCCCACGTGTCCCGCGTGTTTTTGGGTAACAATCTTCGTTGCGTGGAGTGTCACGATCATTACGCCAGTGGCATTACTCAGCAGAAGTTCTGGCAGTTGAACGCGTTCTTCCAACAAATGCAAATCCGGGGCGATGCCGTGGTCAATCGTGACGCGAAGGATAGCGAGGCGTTTTATTCGGACGCCAACGGAGTTTTGAAGGCGGCCTTGCCCGTGTTGCCGGACGGAACGCCCATCCCGGACGACGGTTCCGTCAGCGAAGTGGACCGCCGCGCCGAGTTGGCGAGTTGGTTAGTCAGTTCCGATCAGTTGAGCCGGGCGACTGTGAATCGAGTTTGGGCTCGGTTCTTCCGGTTCGGCTTCACCCCGCGTGTGGATGATATGGGCTCGCACAATCCGCCGTCGCATCCCGAATTGCTTGATCGCCTTTCCACCGAGTTCGTGGCACACAATTACGATCTGCAAAGCTTGACACGTTGGATCGCGTTGAGCGACGTGTTTGGTTTGTCGAGCAAAATGCCTGATGGCGATTTGGTCGATGCCCCGGAACTCGGCAAGCAGCCGTTGTTCAGCCGCTACTACATGCGGCCGATGCAACGCGAAGAAGTCTACAATTCGCTGCTGGCGATTTCGAAAAAAGGCGGCTCAACGAAACCGGCCGATTTTTTCAACGCCTTTGTGACCAAGAAACCAGGCGACACGGTTGATCCTCACATCAGCGTGGATGATCCCGACGACGGGACGTTCTCCCACGGGCCACTGAAACAGAATTTTCTGAGTGAGGAACACGTCAACTTACTTGGGCGTGTCGCCAAGAGCACCATGTCGGACGAGGAGAAGATTGAACACCTTTTCCTGACGGCTTTATCACGTGAGCCTCGCAAAAACGAACTCGAACTAGCGAACAAGCTTTACGAGGCCAACAAAGACGACACGTACGCCGTACTGGAAATCGTCTGGTGGGCGATTCTCAACAGCAACGAGTTTGTCTTAGATCATTGATAGCGTCGGGGCCGGAACAGAGAAGGCCGGCTACGACTTGGATATTCAGAGCCTATCCCAGAACCGGGGCTGGCTCCCTTGGCTGCAGGTACCTGTCCCGCTTTTGGGATAGGCTCTTAGGTATCCCCTAGTCTCCACGCCAAGGTGGTGAATCGATTCGCCACCTTGGCTCTTTTTTTGGGCTACGCTTTAGATGGGCAATCCATCATGCGAGTTGAACAAAGAGATTCTCTGGTGACATCGGCAAACCAACCGCCCAAGAAACCATTTTGGGCAAAGCCCATCTTTGGTCTTATCCTCGCGGTAATCGTCTTTGTCGGTCTCCGCGGATACGTGATTGCTCGAATGCTTGACGGGTACTACCTGCCCAGTTCGTTCGCGGTCGATTCGGTGGGAGCAGTCGCGATTTTGCTCGGATTGCAGTTTACCGACTTGTCACTGACGAGATTGTTGAATCGATTCATTGGCGACGAAACGAAACGACGCCAAGTCATCACAAAAGCCGTGCGATTGCTCGTGGTGGTATTGGTCTTCGGTACGTTTTTGCTGGCCACCGTCCAACTACATCCGCCCAAAGTCACTTGCAGCAAAACGCCCGCCGACTTTGGGATGAACTATGCCGAGCACACTTTGCGAACCGAGGACGGACTGGCTTTGTCCGCCTGGACAATTCCGGCCAATGATCCCGGTCGACCGGTCGTCGTCGTGACCCACGGTCTGGGTGCGAACAAGCAGAACTTTTTGTTCGTGTCTGAAGCCTTCCACAAGCTCAACTTCAACGTGGTCAACTTCCTTGGGTGCCGCCGCAACTTTGCGAAGCGCCGCGGAGTATCAGGTCTTTGACAAACTCGTTGTCGATGCATCATTTTCCAGCGTCAAGAATCTCGTACTGGAAACCAAGTTTTGCTTCCTCGGCCCGCTGGCAACGTCGGCTTGGAGCATTTCTAGGCTTTGGTTCTACACCTATGTCGGCAAAGACATCGAAGGCTACGCCCCGGAAGACGACATCGCGCGAATCTCCAAACCCATCTTCCTGATCCACGGCACCAGTGACGCAATCATCCCGCACACGGAATCCTATCGATTGCGCGCAGCGGCGAATCCCGGCACAAGAGTTTGGTTGGTGGACGGCGCAGGCCATTCAAGTTCGTTTCATCATCCGGACTACTCGAAGCGGATTCTCGATTTTTTTGAACGCGGCCAAGTGGTTAACGACACTGCAAAGAGATAGACAAGAGCCCAGTCTACCGTGGCTCTACCTAGCCGCTGAAAAGCGTGCGGATTGGTCGCAGGCTGGGATTGGTTACACTACGTGCAATTCTTGCCACAAGAATTATCAACGGTTACGTTTACTTTCTACCCAACAGGATACGATGATAGATCAAGTCACTCAACCTGCTGACAGCGGTCCAACGAGTTCTGAAGAAAACTGTTTGCAGCAGCGCTTCCGTCGAGCATTTGTTCCAGTGCGAGCGCGGCGGTTCTTGCCTCTGGCACTGGCGAAGCGGTGACGGCGCGCAGGGACACGACCGCGCCGACAACCACGGTCGTGGGCGGACGGACGGCGTGGAACTTGGCGTCTTCGGCGGCCCATTCCAGCGTCGTTACCAGCACCTGCTGCGCGCCGGTGCTGGCGTCGGTCACGAAAGCGACAGGCAAATCGGCCGGATAGCCTTCCGCATGCAATTGGTCACGCCACTGGTCCACAGTCCCCACTCCCATCAGCACGATCAGCGTCGTGCGAGGGTTGAACGGTGGGATCGAGAAGTTCTCTTCCTCGCCGCAGCGATGGGCGGTGATGACGGCAAAGCTGTCGGCCAGACCCCGATGGGTTACGGGGATGCCGGCAAGCAAAGGCGCCGCCACGGCGCTGGTGACCCCTGGCACGGTCTCGAACGCAATTCCCGACCGCGCCAATGCCAGCAGTTCTTCGCCGCCTCGGCCGAGCACCGTCGGATCCGGTGCTCCCTCGGCCACTTTCCGGCCCTGCTCCAACACGATCACACGATCCGCCAGTCTCCACACCTCGGCAGCCCGATGCGAGCAGAACACGAGCGTCTTGCCGTCTCGCTTAAGCTGCTGGAGTAGTTTTCCAAACTCGTAGCGCGATTGGGCGTCGAGATTGCTGGTCGGTTCGTCCAGCAACAAGACCGGCGGGTCGGACAGCAGAGCCAGCACCAGCGCGAGTTTCTGTTTCATCCCGCCGGACAAATGGCCCACCGCGCGATGCTCCGCGTCCTTCAGTCCCCAATCCGCCAACAGCTTCAGTGCACTCCGGCGGTCGACCCGTCGCAGGCGGGCGTAGAAACTGACTGCCTCGAGCACTGTTTGGTCAGCGTGCAGACAAACTTCCTGAGGCACGTAACCCAACAATCGCCGAGCGGCCTTGCTGCCGCGGTGACACACGTGCCCGTGAACGTGCGCCGAAAGCCCTAGCAGGCAGCGGATGACCGTGGTCTTGCCGGCCCCGTTAAGCCCCCACAGGACGACAACCTCGCCGTGCTGCACTTGAAAACTCAGATCATCGACCGCCGTCACTTTCCGAAACCGTTTCGTTAATCCGGACACGGCAATCGCCGGCTGAGATGGCTCACAGTTGGACTTGCCCGCGTTGCGCTCTGCCGTCTCTTGCCGTCGCCCAAACGACGGCGCCAGCCACGAGCTGAGCAGCAACAGACCGGCGGGACAACACAGCATCCCTACCGCCAGGCAGAGCCACGGCAGTCGATCACCACTCCGGTGTAATACCACCGGCGGCGACAAGGGGCGCATCCGCGGCGCCTGGTCCACTAGCTTCGGCCGTGGCTGGAAAATGGGAAACACTTGTGACGCAAAATCGATCGCCGTGGTCGAGGGATTTCCGCCGAACAACCGTAACGCGGAATTCCGGTCGGCCAGCCGCTCGAACAACCGAGCCGGCTGATACGGCAGATCGCCGATGCCGTCACCGTCGCCATCGTAGCCGCGGTAATCACTCCAATAATTGGCGTTCCACGTGTTGGTGGTCATCGTGCCGCTCAGACCCTCGACCGACACCTGTTCGCCGTTCTCCAGAAAGCTGTTGTCCTGGAACAGGTTTCCGCGTGCTGACGGCAGCACGCTGAGTCCCGTTTCGTTGTGTGCCACGAGGTTTCGCTCGAATCGCCCGCGCGAGTTTTCCAGGAAGATCCCCACTCGATTGCCCGTCAGCACGTTGCCCGTGATCTGGACCGACTCCATGTCCTTGAACCCGATGCCGTGTCCGCTAGCCCCACGGTTCTGCTCGATCCAATTGTGGTGTAGCTTCAAGTCGTGGCTATACATCAAAAACGCACCCACCGAGTTCTCCCACAGGCGGTTGGACTCGACGCTTGCGTCGTGGCAATACATGAAATGCAATCCGTATCGTCCACCCTGGACGAGGTTGTCTCGAACCGTCAGCCGTTTCGAAAACCACAGGACGATGTCACGCCCGCCACGCGTCTGGTTCTTCTCGATGATCACGTCATCGCTGTACCAGACGCGGACCAGATCGCCCCGCCGCGGCAGCGGAAGAGGCTTGCTCTCGAACTGGTTTCCACGGACAACGGCACCGGAGGCACGTCGCAAGTAGACACCGAACAACACGTCCTCGAAACGATTGTCCTCGATGACGGCATCGACGGCGGTTATCAACACGCCACTGTCTTCGCGGTACAACAGATCACCACTGCCGCGGATTGTGAAGCCACTCAGACGGACGCCCGCCGCCGCCACGGTAACCACCGTGCCGGTGCCTGGACCCGCGATAACCGCTCCTTGACGGCCGACCAGTTGTACGGTCTTGAGAATCGTCAGCGGCCCCGCGTGTTCGCCCCCATCGACAACAATCGTGTCGCCCGAAGCTGCCTGCTGGATGGCCTCGGCGATCGTTTTGATTTCACACTCCGGACCAACATCCAGCGTGGCGCCGTCAGCCGGGCCCGTCGCGGTCAGCAACAGCGGTATAGCCATACAAACCAGTTGTGTCGTTTTCGTCGGCGCGGATTGGCGAACGACCTTTGCCAAGCAACAGCATTGCAGTCGGATCCAGCCCGCCACAACACTTGCTACGGCCGCCACTGCGGCTAGACAAAACCAAGGTCCCAGGGACCCATGTGTCGTGAAATTAGCGATCTTGCCCGTCCCCAGCACCTGTGGTACGAATGGTTTCACGGAACTGCTGAGCGGGGCGTGCGGGTCCAGATTCAACCCGTAGTAGCGAAGCCACAATTGTAGGTCGATCAGAAACAAGAACGGAAAAACAACAACCGGTACGATTAACACCAAAGATCAGCGGCTGCGCCAAAAGGCCGCGACCACCAGGCAAGCGGCCATCAAGCCGATGCCTGGCAGCGCCAGTCGGCGTTCCACGTTGGCCGCCTCGCGCAATTCGCGCATGCCGATGTAGTGGTTTAACAAGTCAATCTCACTGACGTCACCAACGATCCGGTGCGGGTAACCTTGCAAACTCAGACCGTTCGGGTACTGAGGCGCATCGAGTTCGAATTCCCAATACGGGAAATTGGGCGAAACGAGCAGCGCCACGACACCACTCATCAGCGACACCCAAACCCAGGCCTGCAACGTATGTCTTGTGGAGACCGATTTCATGAACGGCTGGCCTCACTCACCGGTTGGCTCGACCAGCAGATACCCTGTCATTTCCAGGTGCAAGGCCGAGCAGAATTCGAGGCAGTAAAACGGAAACACGCCCTCTTTGTCGACCACCATCTCGATCGTCACCGTTTCACCGGGTTCGATGCTGGCCGCGATGTTGTAACTGGGAATGCAAAAGCCGTGCGTAGCGTCCACCGTGCGCTCCATGTTAGTGATAGACCACTTCAGGCGCTGTCCCTGCTGGACTTGCACGTGCTCCGGATCGAAGTGGCTGCGGATGGCCACCATGTCCACTTCAACTGTGTCACCATTGCGCCGGATCGCTCCCTTGGTCGGCGCCGTTTCGCTCTTCTGTTGTCGTAGCGGGTCCCAGTCGACCTCGGGGTACACATCCCAGGACTTCAGCTTGTCGGCTTTGATGATCTGAGCGTAATGCGGCTCGCCATTGCCAAGGGGCATGTCGTAGATGATGGGAAAACGGTCGCCGGTTTTCGACACATCCAGCAATTGCAGGTTTTGTGGCAAAAGAGGTCCCGTATTGAGGAAACGGTCCACCGACCATTTGTTTAGCGAGACCAGGTACTTGCCGTCCGGTTCTACCGTGTCCCCCTCGGCCGTCGCAATGTGGCCCACGTTGTAGTGAATGGGCGTCGTGCCCACCAGCGTCCAAGGAGCTTCGGATGCCTTGTATTTGCAATCCCCTAATGTCCAGCGGGCCACAGCGTTGTCCAAGAATAGACTGGTATAGGCGTAGCCCTGGTTGTCAAACTGTGTGTGCAACGGTCCCAGGCCGACTTCAACTTGGGCTTCCTTGACCGAGTCGAAACGGAGAACCGGAACGCCGTACGGGTCCGTGTCCTCAAAGTCCTTGTCAGCGATCGCTTTCTTGATCTTGTCAATGTGGTAGATCGTCACATGAGGATCGAGCTTGCCCGAAATCACAATGTGCTCTCCGTCCGGACAGACGTCGACCCCGTGCGGACTTTTCGGTTCCGGAACGAAATGCAGCAGCCCATCCGAGACAACTGTTTCCAATGGGATCACGCGCAGCCCATTGATCTCCTTAAACTTACCGGCCTCGACGATCTTCTCAGCGAGTCGGTAATTGATCACGTGGAGATAATCCATGTCGCGCTGAGATGCACCGGCCTCGAAGGGAGGGTTTCCGCTTTCGATCCCACCGGTGGCCATTTCCGTATTGAAGGAATTCTGGAAGATCCAGCCGTCGCTGGCGACCTTCCCCGCGTCGACCAGGTCCTGCCAGTACGGAGGTAGTTCGATGGCGAAAGACGCAGACTCGTCGATGCGGCCCTTTTCTCTGTCGAATTTCCACAACGTCATCAGTCCACGGTACTCTTCCTTGTAATTGGAGAGCGGCGCATAGCGGTGTCCCAGCGGTACGGCGTACTGCGATCCTTCGACGACATACTCCGTGTTCGGCGTCACCATCGTCGCGCCGTGATTGTTGTTCACGACCGGGTTGGCGATCACCTGCTTGGTCTCGAAGTCCCGCAGATCGATCACCGCCAAACGGGCGTTTGCTTTGTCATTGATGAACAAGAATTGACCGTCATAGTCACCATTTGTTTCGCTCAAGGCCGGGTGGTGCGTGTCTGCCCACTACAGCTCACTGCGACCGATCGCCGGCTTGCCGGTTGGTTCCAAGGCCGACTCCTTGACGCCGTAGCCAGCGCCTTGCCACGGCTCGGGTGTGAAGACGGCGATCGCCTTTAGCAGCCGCATCGAAGGCATGCCGATCACCAGAACTTGACCACTGTGCCCTCCTGAGGCAAACATGACGTACTCGTCGAAACGTCCTGTCGGCATGAACGTCGCCAAGGCTGCGGTGACGTCGTCGGGAGTCAGCTCGCGCTCTTGAATGACACGGTTCGCTTCCATCGGCAAGCCGTGCACGGGCACTCCTTTCACGGTCGTGTCCAACTCGCTGCGGCCGCAGCCCGACACGCTCACCACAGCGACGCACAACAAGATCCTCCAAACAGTATTCACATCGAAATGCCACTTGTCTCGTCTCATAATTCGTTCCCCTCGGATAGCGTGTAGGGGGCGATGATCACGCTGACAATAGGTCAGCCATGGTGATGCAGGCTCTCCTCGAAAAAGGGGTCGTTTCTAGGTAACAACGGGTAGCGGCGCAGCGCCGCGTTAAAGCACAATAAGAACAGGGCGCAGATGCCAAGGCCGATACCCAACTCATAGAGTCCGAAGACGGGACCGGACGTCATCAAAGACGGCATCACCATCAAGTAGAAATCCAGCCAGTGCCCTACAAACACAATCAGGCACACGACGAACAACAAACGCGGGTTCTGCTTCCAAGACGCCGGCAGCAGAAGTAGCAACGGCACCCCCAGGTTGATTAGCGGGTTCGTCAGAAACAACCCTGACCACTTGCCGCCGCGGAGAAGGTAATACGACGTCTCTTCGGGGAGGTTGGTGTACCAGATCAGCATGTACTGGCTGAACCAGAGGTATCCCCAGAAACAGCTTGAGGCAAACACGTACTTGCCCAGGTCGTGAAGGTGGTGCCGGTTGACTTCCTGAAGAAATCCGCGCCAGCGGAGCGCGAGGACCAAGATGGTGATGAGAGCGACGCCGCTGGCGAAAACACTGGACAGCACGTACCAAGGGAACAGCGTACTGAACCAGTGCGGCTCGAGCGACATGACCCATTCGATGCTGGCCAGAGAGAAGGTGAACGCGATAACGATCAGGGCGACCGCGGAAGTGCGCACGTTGCGTGCGGTAAGCAGTGCGGCCGCGGATCCAGCGTTATCTGTACGCGCGACGGATTCTGTTGCGTTTCCATCGGCTTGTGTCTCCGCCGGCCCGCCCGCGCTGTCTTGTTGCCTGGATCGTCGGACCAGGAGTCGGGCCAGGAAGAACCAGAGTCCGAGATACACCACCATGCGAATGAAGAACCCAGGTACGTTCAAGAAGGCATGTTTTTCCTGCAAGATCGGGTCGGCCTGGACGGTGTCATGGTGTGTCCAGTGGTAGATGGAATGCATCCCGAAGAAGAGGGGAAGCATCAACACAGCCCCCGTGGGCAGGTAGCCTAGCATGGCCTCTGGAATGCGGCGGAGTACTGTCGGCCAGCCAGCTTTTGCGAGGTAATGGACGGCGACAAAAAACGCTCCCATCAGGCTTAGCGATAGGAAGTAAAAGTTGTGCAGCAGCAGGTTGTGCCAGGCACGCTCGGGGGCTCGCGCCAGTCCCACGGCGAACGCGGCGATGCCCAGGACCACCAAAACAATCAGCACCCAACGCGAGAGGGTTTTCAGCAATTCTTCTCCCGGCCGATTCACCGCGGGACCTCCGCTTCTTCTGTGGGGTCGTACTGGTCTTCCCACGAACGGATGAAGGTTACGAGTTGTCGAATCTCGTCGCTATAGAGGTCCGCGAACCCACCGGCGCCTTTGGCAAAAGGTCCGCATCTCGGACTGCCCATAGCGATCGTCGCGAGCAAAAACCCGTCATCAGCGACACGCAGAAACTCAGGATTGTTCAGCGACGGTGCGTACCCGTCGATTGCGTTGTTCCGCGGTCCACGTCCCTCGCTGCCGTGACAGGAACTACAATAGGTTCGGTACAACTTCTCGCCTTGGGCCACTGCCATCTCGCTCGATTTGAGTCGCCGCCGTAGCTTCACATCGCGATCCTCGAGGCTGCGAATGTACGCCACCACAGCTTCAACTTCCTCTTGTGACAGTTCTTCGTGTTCCGACTGTTCGTCGTTTCCAGCGGGACGGTGCGGAGACATCAAGGAATGCTCACGGCCGAGGATGATCGTGCCAGTGAGGTAGCCGTCGGAAGCCACTTTGAGGAAGTCAGGATTTCCCAGGACGGGACCGTTGGCCCCCTCACCTTCATTGCCGTGACACTTGGCGCATCCGTTTGTTCGCTGGAACACGGTCCGACCAAAATCCACCATCGTCTCGGGATACGTTTTCTCCGGTCGGTCAACGTCGGGGCGCAGTCCGAGTTGCCTCAGGAAGGCGATGATGTGGTCGATGTCCGAACTGCTCATGGCCATGAGCGCACCACCGGGAGCGCCCTTGAGGAAAGGACGACAAACCGTAAGGTCTTTGCCGTAGGCGAGCAATTGCCACAGAAACTCGTCGCTGGCCGATGCAAGGAACACGGGATTGGCAATCTGGCTGCCCGTGCCGCCACCGCCATTGGGCCCATGGCAGGCGGCGCACGATTGCCGATAGAGCAACTCGCCAAACTCCGCTCGCCCAGCCCGTCGGGACGGTGCGAGCTTGCGAGGCTCTGATTTCTGCCACGTCCGCAAGAAAGAGATCAGGTGGGCGATCTCCTCAGATTCGATATGGTGCCAACTCGGCATCGCCGTTCCGGGCCGTCCGAGCGCGATGCTAGTATAGAGAAAACGGTCGTCCGCGATGGACAAGAAGTTGTCGGAGTTCAACCTCGACCCGATACCCCCTTCGCCGTCACGGCCGTGGCAGGCGGCACAGCGTCCCTGATAAAACTGTTCGCCAATAAGGCTCGAGGCCTCGGGCATCAACGCTTCGACTTCTTGATAGGTGCTCCTGGGTTGGCTCCAAGTTCGGATGTAAGCCAGGATGTCAGAGACCTCTTCGGAGCTGAAGTCGTAGCCGGCCGGCATCGCGGTGTGTCCGCGGCCCAGGGCGATCGTGTCACGCAGGAACGAGTCAGAGGCCAGTCCCTGGAACGATGGTGAGGCGAGTGAAATGCCGATGCCACCCTCGCCGTTTTGACCATGGCAGGGGGCGCAGTTGCCACGGAACAACGCGCGTCCGTAAGCAACATTGCCGGACGCGGCCGCGATCATGCTGCGGTCGCGGTCCACTTGCGACCAAGATCGTATGTAAACTCCTAGGCTACGGATCTGCGTAGCCGTAAGTACTTTCCCCCAGGCCGACATGTCCGTCCCCCGGCGTCCGTGTGTGATCATCTCCAAGTAAAAGTCTTCGTCGGTAATCGCCAGCGCTTTGGGGGAGTTCAAAGTCGGGGTACCAGGCAGCGGGTTGCGGCCATCCGGACCGTGGCAGGAACCGCAGTTGCCGCCGTAAAGTTCGCGGCCATAGTCGGCCGACACCAGATTGTCCTTGCGGGGATCTTCGTAAGACTCGATGCCATGCCGGCGGAGACGCTCCGTTTCGGCCCGTTGCAAGTCGCGGAGGTAATAGACCAGCTTCCAGCGGTCGTCCTGGGCGATCTGCGAGGTGTGAGCCGGCATGTTGTTCTGCCCGTGCGTGATGATATGGAACAAAGTGCCATCGGGCAGGTCGGCCGTCGCCTTGCCGACAATGTTCATGGAGAACGCCGAGACCCTGCTGGCCACCGTGCCGTCGCCTTGCCCCGACCGCCCGTGGCAAATCGAACAAAACCTCTGATAGACTTGGCAACCACGGTTCAGTGCCGTAATCGACGGTGCGACAGGGTTGGCGACCTCTTTGCCGGCCCGCTCGCGGTCGGCCGGCGTGTTGGCGTACCGGTAGGGCGCGTGACCGCGGGGGATCGTGCCCGGTACGGGTTGGCGCAGCGTCCGACCATCATGAAAGAGAGTGTTGGCACTCTGCGGCCCGTAAGCCGGCGAGCGCGACATCTCGGTGAATATCCGTGGATTGGATCTGCTGAAATCCCGCCGTGTCAAGGCGAAGATGCCCAGCAGCAAGATAAACAACACGATCGCCAAGCGAGAAACACGTCGGCTCATTCGTCGACCTCTACCACTTGAATTTCGCTGGACCCATGCTCGCTCAACAGCTCACGAGCCGCGTCGAGTTCAGCGTCGGAACATTGCAGCGTCAGGACAAACCGGTCATCGGTGATACCTGGCGCTAACAGGGAAACTTTCTTACCCGGCCACAGGCCGGCCCGGATGAAGATTGCCAGCACGCTGCCCAGCGCCGCAAAAAGAATCGTCAACTCGAAAGCGATGGGGATCAGCGCCGGCAGCGCTGCGTGTGACTTGCCGCCGATGTTGAGCGGCCAGTCCCACACCGACGCCCACAACTGAAAGCCCAAGGCAAGACTGAGACCTGTCAGACCGAAAGCAAAACAAACTTGCCCCAAACGGGTCGGTTTGAGCCCCATGGCTTCATCCAGGCCGTGGATGGCGAAGGGAGTGTACGCATCGTGGATCTCTAGATTTCGCCCGCGGGCGGCCCGGCAGATGGCCAGCAGGCTTTCTTCCGTCTGCAAAACTCCAATCATTAGCTTATTGGCCATCTGTTTCACCGTCCCCTTTCCTGGCGCCGTCCCCTTTTCTGGCACTGTCCTCTTTCCTGGCGTAGTGCAACACGCCCTTGACCTCGCCCAGAGCAATCACCGGCAAGAATCGGCAGAACAGTAAGAAGCAAGTAAAAAACAACCCGAAGCTGCCCAGGAACGTACAAACCTCGACGTACGTGGGCGCGTACATGTTCCAATTGGACGGCACGAAATCGCGATGCAGGGAAACGACAACGATCACGAATCGCTCAAGCCACATGCCGACGTTGATCGCAATGGAGATCAAGAAGATGATCAACACGTTGCCGCGCACACCCTTAAACCACAACAACTGCGGGACCAGCACATTGCAAGTGATCATCACCAGGTAGTGCCATTTGTAGGGCCCCATCAGCCGATTCAGAGTGACAAAGCGTTCGTATTCATTGACGCTGTACCAGGAGAAAAACGCTTCGATCAGATAGGCCCAGCCCACGATGCACGAGGTCAACAAAGTGATTTTGCACATCGCGTCCAGGTGGCGGGCCGTGATGTACTGCTCGAATCCCATCACCCGCCGCGCGATGATCATCAGCGAAAGGACCATGGCGAAGCCGGAAAAAATCGCTCCGCAAACAAAATACGGTGGGAAGATCGTCGTGTGCCAACCCGGGATCATCGCGGTGGCAAAATCAAAGCTGACGACCGTGTGGACCGAGACGACCAGCGGCGTCGCCAGCCCGGCAAGCAACAGATACACTTTCTCGTAACGGTGCCAGGTACGCGCCGAGCCATCCCAGCCCAAACTCAAAATCGAATAGATCTTGCGGCGCCAGCCCGTCTTGGCGCGGTCACGCACGGTGGCCAGGTCCGGAATCAGGCCAAAATACCAGAAGGCCAGCGAGACCAAGAAATAGGTGGTGACCGCGAACACGTCCCACAACAGCGGCGAGCGGAAGTTGAGCCACAGCGGCCCAAACGTGTTGGGATAGGGAACCATCCAGTAGGCCAGCCACGGACGGCCCATGTGAATCAAAGGGAACAGCCCCGCACACATGACGGCAAAAATCGTCATCGCTTCGGCCGACCGGTTGACTCCGGTGCGCCACCGCTGACGGAACAGCAGCAAGATCGCCGAGATCAGCGTGCCCGCATGTCCGATCCCCACCCAAAACACGAAATTCGTAATGGCCCACCCCCACGACACCGTGTTGTTCAACCCCCAAGTTCCCACGCCCGTCCAGATCTGATGGGTGACCATGACAACGCCCAGCATCAGCGCCAAAAATGACAGTAGGAAACTCACGTACCAGCTCAGCGACGGGCGAGATTCCAGCGGCTGGCAGATATCTTCGGTGATCTGGTGATACGTTTTATCACCATCGACTAGCGGCGATCGCAGCTCGCTAGTGACAGGTTGCGTCAGTTCGCTCCCCACACCGGTCACAGACCCTTCAGACACTCGGCGTCTCCTTCTGATTACGGACCTTCGCTTGGTAATACACCGACGGCCGTGTGTGCAATTCGCCGAGCACGGTGTAAGTACGCGGATCCTTGACGGTCTTTGCGATCTGACTATGGGGGTCGTTCACGTCGCCAAACACGATGGCGTCCGCCGGACAACTCTGCATGCATGCCGGGATGATCTCACCGTCGCGGACCTGGCGATCCTCGCTCTTGGCCCGGGCTTTGGCCTCGGCGATACGTTGCACGCAGAACGAGCACTTTTCCATGATGCCCCGTGAGCGTACGGCCACATCCGGATTCAAGACCAGGTTTTGCACCAGATCGTCACGCGCGTAATCAAACCAGTTGAACCGGCGAACTTTGTACGGGCAGTTGTTTTCGCAGTAGCGGGTTCCCACACAACGATTGTAGACCTGCATGTTCAGGCCCTCGCTCGAGTGCACGGTCGCCAGAACCGGACAGACCGTCTCGCACGGAGCGTTGTCACAGTGCTGGCACAGCATGGGCTGCAAGGCAACCTCGGGATTCTCGTCGGGCACCGCCTCCGAGCCGCTGTAATAGCGATCGATGCGAATCCAGTGCAACATGCGGCGTTTGCGGGCCTCCGCCTTGCCCACCACTGGCACGTTGTTTTCCGCTTGGCAGCCGATCACGCAGGCCGAGCAGCCCGTGCAAGCGCTGGTGTCGATCGCCATCGCCCACTTGGACCCCGCGTATTCATGCTCGGGCCAGAGTGTGCCTTCGGCGCTATGTTTTTCATTGCCGGCGCGAGGGTCCTCAATATACTTATCCAACGTCGTTTCGCGGACAATGGGACGCTTGTGGCCTGTCAGTGGCACGGTGAGGTAATCGCCCGTCTGCGACTTGGCGAGTTGGTCCGTCTCGGAAGTCGCCTTGACCGAGACGCTGGCCACGTGCACGAAGGGGTACAAATCCGCACCGCCCAGCCGCTGCTCGTCGACCTGGTCGATGGGCAACATCTTTTCCAGCGGGTAGTTTGCGGCGATCCTGCCGGCACTCGTCCGGCCATAGCCTAAAGCCGCGGCAACGACGTTGTCCGGCATCCCTGGCTGAATCTGCACCGGCAGCCGCACCGGCTCATTGGGCAATGGAAGCTTCTGCATCTCGCTGCCTGTGGCCGATATCGCCGGGTGGGCTGTCTCCGCCGAAAGTTCCACCACCTGCCCTTCGACCACGCCGAGCTGCTGCGCCGCTGGCGGTGAGAGAGACAGGCAGTTGCCCCAGTTCGTCTTGCTCACGGGGTCGGGCAACTCTTGCAGCCACGGATTGTTCGCCTGACGGCCCTCACCCAAGGCGAGACTCGGATACACCACCAGCTCAATCGCTGCCTCGGAAACCCCAGCAACAGGCACCTGAATCTTGGAGACCGATTCCGTGTTGAAGGAACACTCCGGAAGACGCTCCTCTTCGATCACCAAGACGCCGTTGTGCAGGGAATCGTTCCAGAACGCTTCGAAACTCTCATGTTCGTCCTGCTGAGGAAAAA
>CAYFJO010000027.1:0-49252 GCA_964343305.1 uncultured Pirellulaceae bacterium
CCGACAACACAGCATCAGTATCCCACACTTGAGTGTAGGCACGTGCCATCGCTGAAAGTGCGGAACGGTGATGCTCCAGGAAGAATGTTGCAACACCGGCTGATTTGGCGATCAAAAATCTGAAATGCGGTCGCTTGCTGATTTCTGTAGAATTCGGTTGCAGCTATCATATTGGCAGACGTTTGTGCTCCCAACATAAAAGAGTTTTCAATGATGATGTCGATTCGATTCATTGTGGCAGCAGTCACGTGTGCTTTTGCCGTCCTCGCCGGAGAAGCGTCGGCAGGTGAAGCCAGGCCCAACATTTTGTGGTTGTCTTGCGAAGACATCAGCCCACACATTGGCTGCTACGGCGACCCGCGAGCGATCACGCCGAACATAGATCGTCTGGCGGCTGAAGGTGTGCGTTTCACGCAGGCGTTCACGACTGCCGGGGTTTGCGCGCCTTGCCGTAGCGGGATCATCACGGGATTGTATCAAACGACGTTGGGCACGCATCACATGCGCTGCACAGCAAAGCTGCCGGAGTTCATCAAGCCATTTCCCATCTACCTGCGCGAAGCGGGATACTATTGCACGAATAACTCGAAAAAGGACTATCAGTTTGCCGCGCCGAAAGAGACCTGGGACGAGTCATCGAGCAAGGCGCACTGGCGCAACCGTAAACGCAAGGATCAACGGTTCTTCGCCGTCTTCAACTTCACTGGCTGTCACGAGTCGGGGATCGCCAGCAAAACCAAGTATCAAACAGTTACAAGGAAACTCGGCAGCAACGAACGGCAGAACGCGAAAAAACTTAGGTTGCCGCCGTACTACCCCGATACGCCGCTGGTGCGCGAGGATTGGAAGCGAAACTACGAACTGATCACTGCAATGGACCATTGGGTGGGCGATCTTGTCCAGCAGCTCAAGGATGACGGCCTATTTGAGAATACGATCGTCTTCTTCTGGTCAGACCACGGCGTTGGTCTGCCGCGTGCGAAGCGTTGGTTGTATGACTCAGGAACGCACATCCCGCTGGTCGTTCGCGTTCCGAAAAAGACTCGAGAAAGCGGCCAAGGTGAGCCGGGCTCTGTGAGCGATCAACTGGTCAGCTCAATCGATTTCGGCCCGACCGTGCTACGACTCACGGGCATCGACGTCCCGAAGCACGTCCAAGGCCAACCGTTTCTCGGCGCGGAATTGCCTCAACAGCGGGATTACGTGTACGGGGCGCGCGACCGAATGGACGAACGCTACGACATTATCCGCATGGTGCGCGACACTCGGTTCCTCTACATCCGCAATTATGAACCGCTCAAGACCTATTACCAATACATGAACACGCCAGAGAAGGGTGTGACGATGAGCGAACTACGAAAGTCGCACGAGGCTGGCAAGCTGACTGATGTTTCTGAGTTCTACTTCTCCCCGACCAAACCTGTCGAAGAGCTTTACGATTGCGTCACCGATCCGCACAACGTCCACAACCTGGCCGGCGTTGCCAAGCACGCCGAGGTGCTAAAACGGATGAGAGCGGCCCATCTGCAGTGGGTGCAAGATACAAAAGACGTTGGTCTGATCCCAGAACCCATCATCGCCGAGCGGCAAAAGAAGCTCGGCAGTGCCTACGCCATTCTTCGTCAGAGGGGCGGCGACGCCTACAACGAGCGGCTGGGCGCAATCGCAGCGTCGGCGTCAAGTGGTATCGATTCGCTAACGAAGCTGATCGAAGCGATGTCCGATGCCGACGAGGCGATTCGATATTGGGGAGCAACGGGGATCGGCAATATCGGCACTCCCGCGAAAGACGCTGCTGCAAAGGCGATGGCCACGGCGTTGAGCGACAAGTCGTCAGCGGTTCGAACCGCCGCGGCACGAGCGTTGTGCCGAATGGGACTGCCTGACGAGGCGTTGCCTATCTTGATTCAGGAGTTGACGAAAGGCGCTCAATGGGAACGCTTGCACGCCGCCAATGCACTCGATGAGATCGACGAACAAGCCCGGCCGGTCATCGAGCAAATGAAAGAAGGCTTGGACTACCAGGAGGGATTCAACTCCAACGGCAAGTATCGCGTACGCGTCATCAATCGCGTGCTAAACGAACTCAGCGACACGAACAACACAGTGCCTTAATCACAATTCACTCGACCTGATTCCGGGGAACTCGAACTTCTTTCATGGCGGCCCAATTTCAGAAATCGGTCCTTTGATGGTGAGTCCTAACAATCAACCCACATTCCACGAGTTTTCGGTATAACTGACGTTCAGTTGCGCTAACTGCACCAAGCGATCACCGCTCCAATGAACAACTGGCATTGAAAGACCTGCTGATCGTCAGCCTTGTGGCAGGGAAAGAAATCCCCGTGATGGTTTTCGACGCAAACAGACCGCCACGAGACGTCATCCGCCAGGAAGATCAATTGTTCATCGGCGCTCTTGAGTATCTGCGGTGGGCAAGCAATGACGGATAATTGCAAGGCGCGCAACGAAAATGAAGATGCAAGCCTCACTCTTTCCGAGGCGAACCAACGTCATAGAATTCTACTAATTCTTTGCTATATGGTGTAAGGTTTGTCCGCCGGTAGGTGTCTTTCACATAAGTAACTGAGTCTGAGTTTTCAGGGTATCGAACGCCAAATGAGCGATGCGGCGACCTATGTCGGTCTTATGAACGAAGGTGTTGAATCACCGCACGATTGCGATTTGGCTTTGATTGCGCGACTTCGACAAGGCGACGCTGCGGCAATGAAGGAGCTGATTCATCGTTTCGGGCCGCGGTTGAACCGGCTCGTCGGTCGGCTCACCGCGTGGAATTCGGACCGGGAAGACATCTTGCAGGAGGTGTTTCTCACGGCTTGGCAGCAGGCTGGTTCGTTTCGAGGAGACGGTTCGCTGGCGGGCTGGCTTCGACGATTGGCAATTAATCAGTGTCTCAATCATCGGCGTGCTCGAAATGCGTTTGGGCGAATGTTGGCAAGACTAGCCGGTCGAACATCAAAGACACAGAACGACAATGCGTCAGGATGGGATCGCGGACAGCAAGTTTGCGACGCGCTCGCCAAACTTCGTAACGAAGATCGGACGGTGTTGGTCTTGTACTATCTGGAAGAGTTGAGCGGCGACGAAGTAGCCGAGGCGCTTGGTGTTCGGCTGGAAACGATGCACGTACGTTTGCACCGCGCCCGGCAGCGGCTTCGAGAGCTTCTGTCCGAGAAAGAGCAATGTGATGAATGAATCGACCGACCTACGACTACGACGGGATCTCCAATCGACCGACCAGCCGGTTTCGTTTGAAGCAGCGGAATTCGCGCAACGAGTCGTGGATGCTCGGTCACGTTGCATGAGGCGTCGGCGGATCGCCGCGAGTTGCTCTGTGTTGACGTTGTTGGCTGTGTTCATCGCGTGGCGCGTCTGGCCGACGATTGACGAGCCTAACTTGATTACGACTTCTGACGTGCGAACCCAATCAAGCCCATCGCAAGAGAAATACGAACCGACGATCGTAAGTGTTGACGAAATCGAATTGGAGTTGGCGAAACTTGCTCGTCAACAAGAGAAGTTACGAAAGCTGTCGGAGCGAATTGCCCAATCACGGGCCTTGCTGGAGAAAACTGAACTGGTGCGCCAGCAACAAACTTTGACCCTTTTGCGAGCCGAAGTGAGTCGCGAAATTGACATTCCCAACCCAAGTGAAATTGGGCTTTAAATAGAAAGGTTTAAAGATGCGAATTCAAAGACAGTTGCTATTTGTCATTCCAATGTTGTGGAGTGCTTTCGGATCCTGGATATTTATTGACGCTCAGGAACTATCGCCGATCGAGATGATCAAACTCTATCCGCCAGATAAGGGCATCTTCAAGGAGCATGGCGTCCAGCTTGCCGAACAAATGCTTCAATGGCAGATCAAGCGAGGCGAAGTTCATCGCAGGCTATTGGCCGACGAGATTGCAAAGATACGAAGCCAAATCGAGGACATCGAAAGAGCCGCGGAAAATGAGGCGGACGAACAGCCACAAGAATACCGATACGCGACGGATACTGTTCGCGAGGAACTGATCGGCCAGTGTTTGCAAAAGCTGTTGGACATTCGCGTGGACATTGCCGCCAACGAGGTACTCCTGGACGAATTGGAAAAGACACTGAAAGATGGCGAAGCTCGAAAGGCGGAAGAGGACGCAGAAGCCCGATCCATTCAATCTCAAAAACAACTCCTGATGGAGCAAATCAAGATACTTGAACAACGAGCCGACCGGATTGAGCAATTGCAGAAGCGAGGCGCAGTGGCCGAAGTGCAAGAAACTCAGTTGAGACTTTTAACGCTACGCGGCGAACTTGCCAAGCTTGAACAAGTCAATCAAATCCAGCGAAATAGAGATGCAACACAACTCGCCTCGCGCATCAAGGATCTGCGTCTGGAGACACGCCGCATGTCAGCATTTGAGAAGGCGGCCCTGCGACAATTGGAACAACTTGCGAAGGCCGCCAAAGCCGCTCGCGGCCTGAAGCAGCGTCAACGTGAACAAAGTCAGCTTGAACAACGATTAGCATTGCGCGTTGAACGCCACGAACAAGTACTTGCCGAACTGGAGGAAGCCAACGTGCTGCTGAAGCAAATCCAAGATCACAAAGTCGCTCCGAAAATCAAACCGCCCGACAATCCGCGACCATAAGAACGATGGATGAAGACAAGATATTTCGATTGGTCATCGGGATCGGCTTTTTGGCGATAAGAAGAGTGGAAACACGATCGCAAGCATAAAGGAAGATCAAGAAGAGAAGTGGGTGTTGCTTGCGACGTGCATATTGGCATTGGAATGGGCAATTAGTTTGATTACGTGGCTTCTGTTCCCTGGATACATTAATTGGTCCTCAATCACACTTCCGCTTTGGGCACGTTGGTTGGCAATAGCAACAAGTGTTTTTTGCGCGTTGATGCTATTTCGAGTTCATTCTGCGCTGCAAGAACATTTTTGCGGCGTCATCTACACGAAAGAAAATCACGACTTGGTAGATTGGGGCCCGTACAAGTACGTTCGCTACCCGATGTATTCGGTCATGTTGTTGGCTCACATTTCCACATTCGTTGCAACCGCCAATGTGATGATCGGTGGAATCGGAATTGGGATGCTGGTACTGGTTGTGTCAGTCCGGGTACTGCGAGAAGAAAGAATCTTGATCGAGAAGTTATTCGGTCCATTCTCGGTCATTTCACGAATGACGACTTTTTGAATCAGTCAATTGCGCGATAGCCTTCATGCACCCGGAGTTGTCGTCAGTGGTCATTTGAGGTGCCAGCCAGTCTAGTCGGAGCAACTGCTCGGCGCGCCATCATGTTGACACACGAGCGACCGGCAGAGGTTCGCCTGTAACCTTAAGCCAGAGCCTCTGATCGGCATCTCCCACTCCCACGGCCAGGGTGGGTTCTGGCTGGTCGTCATGGCGGTCGTCGTACGCAAGTGAAACGACAATTGACAGATTTGAAACTGTTCGTAACGGCTGGTCATAAACTCATAGATGAACGGATGAGCAAATGAATCTTGCCGGCTACGACGTCACCGCTAGACAGCTTAGTTTAGCTGCACAATTGGTCATTGTCGTTAGGCGTAAGTTCAAAGACGCCTCAACAGAAAGCGAAGGAAACTTTTTGCTAAACTCGCAACTCGTTTGAACCAATTCTTCTGAGTAGTCGTATGTTGCATCTCACATCCAAAACTACCATCGCAAGTCACCTTGTCTGGTATTGTGTGCCCAGCGACATCTGTTCGACTAGGCATTACCTTGTTTATCGGTGTGGGCATCACTTTTCCGTCAAGTTCTTGCTCAAGAAATGTGATCTCTTCATTACGCCGATGATAGCCAATCAGGTCGCCCTCATTGAACAGCCCTGAGAGTTCGACTGGGTCATTAGCCTCGGGTGAAACCACTTCATTTTTGTACGTGCGTTCGGTGGACTTAACCAACTTTCTCGCCTCTGCCAAAGTACTCTGCGCGCGATCAGTGTAAACTTCGAATTCAGATTTATCAGGTTGGTTTGACCAGACTGGCGCGGAACGTTCGGCTTGTGGCATACGCAACAAAGCGTGCGAAAGGTACGTCGGTTAAATCACCCGGCGAAACGATACTTTCGCGAACAGACCAGCAACAATTGATTCATGTTCGTGCGCTACCCTTGCCAAACCAATAGCCACAGAGGCCGCCAACGACAATCATGATGAGTGTCAAGGTTTTGAGGTTGTGCAAATGCGTCAGGAAGTATGTCAAACTGTCGTCAGCAATAAAGGGAGCGAATCGCCACTCCGTGAAGCAACCCAGCAGCACTGCCAGCAATCCACATGCGACTCCAAGTGCGTTTGATCTTATGCCGGACAGTAGACCGCAGCCGAGACCAAGCAAAATGCCGGGCAATGCGACCGCATAAAACCCTTAGCGAACCAAAAGGAAAAATGCGAAATAGCCAAGCGCACCACCGACGATCGCGCCAGTCACGCCACGAAGCCCGTTCAAGATGTTAACGTCTCTTGCCATTGTGTAATTCGATAGGGGATTAACGTCATCGCTTGTATCTTAGCATCTATCCCCACGCCCCGTAAAAGCGGCCCATGTTTTTGCGATTCTTCACCTCGCGAAGCGTGGCGACCGGATTGTCGAGATACAGGCGCCTGAGTAGCCCACTCTGGATTCGCGGACTGATGCAAGTCGACCAAGTACACATCGCAGACTTGGGCGACCGTCCAATTATCTTTTGGCGACGATTCAACCGGACTCAACTCTTCGGAGAGCTTAATCCGAGCCAACGCAATTCGAGTGGCTTCCTTGTTTTCGTTGCCACGAATTCGCTCTCCTCTTTCGTCGAATTGGGGAACGCGCTTCTTGCTTCCGGGCTCTGCGTAGTACCACGCATCCGTTTGCTTCCAGTGTCAGGCAGAGCCGTGCTGCTGACGTCTTCGTTTTCCATTCCTTGCCATTTTGAAGGTCATTTCATGGTTGTCCCAGTTGTCGCTGGGAATTGACGGTAGAAACGTGAGGAAAGACAATGTGATTGGAACCGTGTTCGGTTCCTTGCCGCCAAGGGGGCGATATACGGGTTGCCGCCTGTGACCCCTTGGTCTTTTTTAAGATGTGAAGGGTGCGCCCAGAAATCAAATCTACTTAGGGATGGCGCACTCACAAAGTGTGTGAGAGGATTCATCATGTTTCAATTCCTTGCCATGACACAGGCCGGTTGCCGCCGGTCATTCCCGTGTCGTTTACTACATAGAATAACTACATTCACTTTCTTGGTGGTTGTAGCATTCGTTCCACAACACATTTTTGCGAAACCAGTTAACGCCGCGCCAAGCGATCGTCCGAACATCGTACTGATCATGGCTGACGACATGGGGTACGGTGATCTTGGCGTCACTGGGAATCCCACCATTCGCACGCCGAATCTCGATGCGATGTCCCGCCGAAGTGCCTCGATGTCGACGTTCTATGTCAGTCCCGTTTGTGCGCCGACGCGGGCCTGCTTGATGACAGGCCGGTACAACTATCGCACTCGCTGTATCGACACATATATCGGACGCGCGATGATGGATACCTCCGAGGTGACGATTGCTGAGCTCCTTGGCGACAACGGATACGTGACCGGGATCTTTGGCAAATGGCATCTGGGCGACTGTTACCCGATGCGGCCGATGGACCAGGGATTTCAGGAGTCATTAGTCCATCGAGGCGGGGGCATCGGTCAGCCGTCTGATCCGACCGGCGCTGAGGGTAAATACACCAACCCGATTCTGTTCCGCAACGGTGTCGCTGAACCACAGAAAGGCTATTGCACCGACGTCTACTACACTAACGCGATGCGGTTCATTGAAAAGTCCACCAAACAGAAAGAACCGTTCTTTGTTTACTTGCCCGACAACTGCCCCCACGGTCCGTTTCATGATGTCCCGGCCACTGACTTGGCGGCTTACAAGAAACTGGATCTAAATAATTCGGCATTCCCGCAGGACAAAGGACACAAGCTGCCGGCAAAAGCGGACGTCGAAAAACGGGCTCGCATCTTTGCGATGATCACCAACGTCGATCGCAACGTCGGCCGATTACAGAAGAAGTTGGAGTCGCTCGGCATCAGCGACAACACGATCGTCATATTCATGGTCGACAACGGTCCCAACGGCCGTCGTTACGTCGCGGGCTTCAACGGCAACAAAAGCACGGTTTGGGAAGGCGGCATTCGTTCGCCGTTCTTCGTGCATTGGCCGGCGCGGCTCAAGGCGGGGCACACGTCTGACATCCCTTCCGCTCACATCGATGTACTACCGACGTTGCTCGCCGCCACGGGAATTGCCAAGCCAAAAGATCTCAAGCTCGACGGCCGCAGCATGCTGCCGTTCCTTGAAGGTAAGCCGGTCAGCATCCGAGAGCGTCATTTGGTGATCCAATCGCATCGAGGCGATCGACCCGTTGCCTACCACAACTTTATGATCCGCAACGGACGATGGAAGTTGGTGCATCCGAGCGGCTTTGGGCGCGAGTCCTTCGACGGCCCACCGAAGTTCCAACTCTTCGACCTTTCCGCGGATCCGTTTGAACTGCACGACCTGGCCGCGTCCAAGCTAGACGTGGTGAAAGAAATGCAAGCCGAGTACGACCTGTGGTTCGCGGATGTTAGCTCGATGCGCCGTGACAATTACGCGCCGCCGCGCATCCATGTCGGCACTCAATTCGAAAACCCCGTTGTGCTGACGCGACAGGACTGGCGTCACACGCAGGGCCGTCCCTGGGCGCGCGACTCGATGGGCCACTGGCTGCTGACGGCGACGAAAGGCGCCTACGACGTGCGATGTCGGTTTTCATCCAGTCCAGACACAGGAACCGCGACCCTTCGAATCAACGACAACGTGCTCACCGTCAAACTTCCACCGAACGCATCGACGTGCGAGTTTCTTGGTGTGGGCGTCGCAGACGGAAATGTGAAACTCGAAGTCGAGCTACAACACGGCGAAAAACGCCGTGGCGTGCATCAGACCGATTTTGAAAAAAAGACTCGGTAGCTCGCAGGCCCAAGCAAGAAAACAACTCACACAATAGGATTGACACCATGCCTCCACGAACGATTTCTTCTCTATATTTCACGGCAATTCTTTTCATTGCGCTGCCCACGGCATCGTTTGCTCAGAAACCACCATACGACGTCTTTCCGGAGGCCGACCCACCTTACTACCGCGTACGTTATGAAGCTTCAAAGCAGCCTGGTGAGTTGATCTTTCCGGTCAACTATACGATCTGGATTCCCAAGGACGTGAAGAAGCTTCGTGGCGTGGTGGTGCATCAACACGGTTGCGGCGAGGGATCGTGCCGGTCGGGCCTGACGGGTGCCTACGACCTGCACTGGCAGGCCCTGGCAAAGAAACATGACTGTGCTTTGCTTGCTCCATCCTACGAGCAACCACAGGGTGCCAACTGTCAAATGTGGTGCGATCCGCGAAACGGTTCCGATGCCACGTTTCAGAAGTGTCTAGTCGATCTCGGCAAGAAGTCGGGCCATCCCGAGCTGGCCACAGCGCCGTGGGCGTTGTGGGGACATAGTGGCGGCGGGCATTGGGCGGGCGGCATGGTGATGTTGCACCCGGAACGTGTTGCAGCCGCGTGGCTGCGATCGGGCGTCCCGCTGTTGAAGGCGAACCCCGATCGTCCCGAAATCAAAGTACATACTTTGCCCGACGCCGCGCTACGAGTGCCGGTGATGTGTAATCCAGGCACGAAAGAAGGCGTAACCATCAAAGACGGCCGGTTCGCACGCGTGTGGCCCGCCAATGAGACCTTCTTCAACGAGGTCCGTGGCAATGGCGGACTGATTGGCGTGGCGGTCGATCCATTAACCGCTCACGAATGCGGCAACCAGCGCTACTTCGCCATCCCGTGGCTTAATGCTTGCCTCAACCTTCGTCTTCCCAAAGCCAGCGGCAAAATGCTCAGCGATATGCCGACCGACGACGTGTGGCTCGCCAGCCCAACCGGTCTTGAGGCCGTCCCCGCCGCAAAATTCGGAGGTGCCCCGCTAAGAGCCGCGTGGCTGCCAAACGAATCCGTCGCGCGAGGTTGGATGCAGTACGTTAAGGACACCAAGGTGGCCGACACCACGCCGCCACCCGTGCCGACCCACTTGCAAGTGAATGGCAACAAACTGACTTGGCGAGCCGAAGCCGATCTCGAAAGCGGCCTGGCCCATTTCATCATCCAGCGCGACGGCAAGTTTCTCGCCAACTTGCCAGATGAAGGCAAAAACCGCTTCGGGCGCCCCATCTTCCAAAACCTGCAATACAGCGACACGCCTACGCAGCCCCTCGTTCCGATGCGCTTCACCGACGCAAAGGCCGAGCCTGGCAAGAAGCACACCTATCGCGTGATCGCGGTGAACACAGCGGGCCTGAAATCAAAGCCATCAGTGGACTGAGTGTTAGGGAATAGATATCAAGTGATTGCGTTGTTCGCAAAGTGCTTACTCGTTTGATAGAGTCTAATTCATTTTGAGGAAGAGATTTATGGTTTTTCGATTGACGTGGGTCAGCGCCATGTTGCTCGTGTGGATTACTTTCACCAGTTTGTCGATCGCGGCGGATTCGAAGCCTGGGCTCATCGCGACTTATTCAGACGCAAATGACAAAGTTAGTCGCGTTGTCGGTTTGCCGAATTTCAGGCTGCAGACTTCGGACAGCATTCATCCGCAGGTCGATCCCGTGTTCACTGCTGAATGGAATGGTGTGCTAAGAATTGACCGAGCGGGTCGATATCGTGTGGTCGGCGACGGCGCCGATGTGCAGGTCAACGGCAATCCAGCGGTCGAACTGACAAATCTTGCAACGGGCGAACATCCACTGCGCATCAAGTTCAATCGAGTGAAAGACGACGTTCGCCTGGAGCTTAGGTGGGAGAGCGAGTTCTTTCGAAGCGAACCGGTGCCAAGTGCCGTGTTGCGACACGTGGACCCGCCGGCGGCGATCGACAAACAGGATTCGATCGAGCACGGGCGATTCTTATTCGCCGAACTAGGTTGCGCGAATTGCCACACGGCGAGCGACTGGAAACTACGATCGCGACGTGGACCGGACCTTTCGAGCGTCGGCTCGCGGATCACCGCTGGTTGGCTCTTCGAATGGTTGAAGAATCCGCACAGTTACCGCAAGTCGGCAGTGATGCCTGTGTGTCTCGACACTGAAAAAGATCGAGCCGACGTGACGGCGTTCCTGATGTCGCTCAAATCAGGATCGGCAGCGAGTGATGGCTCGGCAAACTTGGAAACAATCGAAGCGGGACGTACCCTGTTTGAGCAAGTTGGTTGTGCGAAGTGTCACGACAAGGAAAACAACCTCGACGCGGTCGGTTCCAAGTACGCGTCGGCAAGCAAGTTGGCCGAATTCATTGCCAATCCACATGCGACCGATCCACACGGCCGCATGCCGCAGTTGTTCACGCCGGTTGAACGACATCTCACCGGATCTGTGGCGGCGTTTTTGTTTCACGAAAAGAAGCTCGACGAACCATATGCAGAAGCACCAAAAGGCGACGCAAAGCGAGGCGCTAGGTTGTTCGCATCGAATGGCTGTGCGAGTTGCCATGCGGTGAACAGCTTGGCGATTTTCAAGGACGACCTGCTCGCAGGCCCTGCGTTTGGTCAGTCGTCCGGATTGCCACTTCGTCATTACTGGGACTTTGATTCCGCCGACACGCCAGTCGTTCAAGACAAAGTGACTGGTCGGACGGAAAAGGTGGATGGTCGCAAAGCGTTTGCAAAGTCGGCCGACCATCGCGGAAGCGCCTTTGACTTCAACGGCCGGACCTTCATCGAACTCCCACACTTTCATCGGCCGGACACGATGACGATTTCGGTTTGGGTGAATACGACTCAGGGCGGATCAATCATCACCTGGGGCCGACCAGGTGGCGGTCGGCGTGGTTCTCGCGAACTGCGCATGAATATCGGACAGGACGGTCGGAATTCCGTTTGCTACGGGGAATACAACTCCGATGGCGGTTGGAAGCCGGTGATTGTTCGGCCGACCGATGTCAACCTGATCGACGGCAAATGGCACCACATCGTTGTCGTCCGCCAAGGCGAATCGATCCAGCATTACGTTGACGGAAAGCTCAAGGGCGGCGGGAAAGCACAAAAAGGCGGCGGTGACTACACGGATCGGCTGCTGATCGGAGCACTCGGTTTGCAAGCCAATCCTTCGAATCGCTTTAAGGGACTGATGGACGATCTATCCGTTTGGCAGATGGCACTGTCGACTGATCAGATTGTGGCGTTGGCTGCCGGTCGCTCGCCGATGAAGTTGGCGCGTCCAGAACAAACCGAGATCAAGGCGTTCAACGTCGAGTCCGGCTGTCTGTCATCGAACGTCAAGCGGCCACTACCCGACTATCAACTCGGCGAGTCGGATCGCAGCGTTTTACAGCGGTTCCTAACGACCGTCCAACCAAGAGAAGGCAGCTCGTACCACAACGCTCCGCTGGTGCTTCACGATCTCCGCATCCGCCAGTTCCGCTGCACAAAGTGCCACGAGCTAAACGATCAAAACATTCAGAAGGGCGTTGCGGTTGATGAACAAGGCCGCATCGTGCGTGTCGAGCGGCCGCCGCGTTTGACTGGTGCCGGAGCCAAGTTGACGTCGTCCTGGTTGCGAGACGTGTTGCTGGATAAGAAGCGGAACCGTCCATGGTTGAATCTGCGAATGCCACACTTTGGCGAAAGCGTCAGTGACCTACCTGAGTTAATCTCAGGCGCCGCTGGTTCTTCGGCGGAGCCAGCTACCACTAAGCCGGATCGAAGCCTGGCGACTGGCGGGCTGGAGATGATCGGTGTCCGACGCGGCAAGGTCTCGTGCATCACTTGCCACGATTACCGCGGCATCAATCGACGCAAAGACGGCGTAGTGCCCGCACCGGATCTTGCGGACGCCGGGCGTACAGTACGTTACGAATGGTTCGACCGTTGGATGCACGATCCACAGCGACTCCAACAGGGAACGTCGATGCCGCAATTGTTCCTCGACTTGAGTTCGGAAGAGCGGGAACTGCGAATCGCGCAACTGTGGTCCGCACTCTACTACCAGCGGGAGTTGCCGCTGCCCAAGGGAGTGCTCGACCAGAAAACCGAAGGCACGCGGATCGTCGTGAAAGACACACCGGTCATTTTTCGCATGGCGACGGTTACGCCCGTCGGAAAAATTGACCGAGCCATCAACGTCGGCATTCCCGGCGGTCTGAACTACACGTTCGACGCCGTGAGCTGTCAATTGAAATTCGCGTGGAAGGGCGACTTTATCGACGCTGGACCGGCGTGGAATGGTCGCGGCGGCAATCCCGTGTCCGCCAAGGGCGAGAAACTCGTCGCCCTGCAGTCCGGTCACACAATTCGGATTGGCGAGGCATCCGAAGCCACATCGCCGCGGTTTGTCGGATACCGACTCGAAAATCACACGCCGGTTTTTCGCTATCGAATCAATGACGTACTCGTTGAGCATCGCATCAACGTGTTGGATTCGCGAGTGACTCAGAAGTTTGTGGTTCGTGGAGCCGCTGGCGACGTGTTCTACGAGGGCAACGGTGATGCAAATTTCGGTTCGCCGACCGGCGAACGTCACGGCGACACCATTGGGTATCCCAAGGAAGACGTTGTGGAGTTCGAAATCGAAATGCCGTTCAGCGACTCGTCCGGCAAGTAACAATGTCATAACAGCAGGTCACGGTAAGAACAATGAAGACCAATTCTCGTCTTTTGGCGATCCTAGTAAACGCGATTCTTCTGTCGCTCACTACATCCGCCCATGCCCAGTCCTACGTGGTCGAATCGATCAAGGTGCCCGAGGACATCCGACTCGAAGTTGGCGGGATGGGCTTCTGGCCAGACGGTACCTTGGTGATGTGTACTCGCCGAGGCGAAGTGTGGAAGTACCAGAAGGGACGGTTCGATCGTTACGCATTCGGTCTGCACGAACCGCTCGGGTTACTTGCCGGCAAGCAAGGTGAGCTTTGGTTGATGCAACGCGGCGAACTGACCCATGTCACGGACGACGACGGCGATGGCCAGGGCGACAACTTTGAAACCATCAATCAAGACTGGGGCTACACGGGCAATTACCATCAATACGCCTTCGGGCTGATCCGCGACAAAGAGGGTAACTTCTACGGAACAACGGGGCTAGGTTTTTACCGAGGCGGCGATCGCTTCAAAGGCACGTGGCTCGGCACGTTGGACGACATCAAGTACCGCGGCTGGGTACTCAAGTTCACGCCCGAAGGGAAATTGATTCCATACGCGCCAGGACTGCGCGCGCCCAATGGAATCGGTCTTTCACCGGAAGGTGAGATCTTTACGACCGACAACCAGGGCAGTTACATCGCGTGCGGTTGGCTGATGCACGTTCGCGAAGGCGACTTCCTCGGCCATCCCAGCGGCTTGATCGACGACCCACATTTCAAGGAACCGTGGAAGATGTCTCGCGATGAACTGCTGAAGATCCGCAAGCGACCGGCCGCTTTCCTGCCGCATGGTGTGATGGGCAACTCGACCTCGCAACCAATCTGGGACACCACAGGCGGAAGGTTCGGACCGTTCAAAGGTCAGGTCTTCGTCGGCGATGTTCAGAACGGCCGGCTGTCTCGGATTTGTTTGGAGAAGGTAGACGGTGAATACCAGGGTGCCGCGATCCCGTTTATCTATGACCAATTCGGCGGCGGTGTGAATCGGCTGATCTTTGACAAGGATGGCGTGTTGTGGGTCGGCTTCACCGGGCGAGGCTGGGCCGCTGGGGAAGGGTTGAAAAAGGTCACCTACACCGGAGTTGTTCCACCCGAAATCCTACGGATCAACCTGCTCAAGGATGGCTTCCGCTTGACATTCACAAAGCCAATGGACAAGGTAACCGCAAGCAACCCGGACAGCTATTCCATCCGACACTTTGAGCTCGCCTGGCAGGCTGCCTACGGGACTTCCCCAAGTGACAGCACGAACGTGAAACCAACGTCAGCTAAATTATCAGAAGACGGCTTGAGTGTTGATCTCAAACTTCCGGAAGTTTTTTCAGAAAAGATCTACGAATTTCGCGTTGATGCCCTTCGGGCTAAAACGAGCGCCGCTATTGAGAATCCGTTGGCATTTTACACGTTGAATCGTCTGATCGAGTAATCGCCAGCCCAGAAACATTTCACGCAATGTCTCTCTGCTCATAACCTACGATCCGAATGATGGCCCGCAATTCTTCCCTGCTGATAACCCGAGTGATCAGCGCGCGACTTTGAGACAAAGAGACATTGAGGGTCTCGTTACGGAAGAACGAATGTGCTGCTACTTTGTTTGTGGCTCTGCCGCGCTACGGAGAATAGACTTCAAACTCCTTCAGGCCTACGGCATACTCGAGATTGTACCCGGCTATACCCGTGAACTTGATGTACTTAGCCGCGATTGGGTGGATCTTGACCTCGGTCCATGTGTGACCGTCGTCGGGCAGCACTCCGCGGGCCACTTCCTTGTACTCGTGATCATTCGTTGAAACTTCGACTTTGTACTCTCTTGTCCGGTAGGCAGATTGAGCTGAAGAATTGAGCATTCGTAATCTTCCGACCTGATAGACCGAAGGCAGATAGATCTTGATCCACTGCTGCATGGCCGGCCGCTGTGAGTGCCAGGCAGCGCCTTTTCCGTAATTCCCACTGGCCAAATCCCCATCGACCGCGTTGTCGTAACCGTAGCCGTTCTCCCAGAAAGACGAACCTTTGACGATCTGCCCTCGAACAATGTTTCGGTTCCTGTTCTTGCTTTCCGTGATTGTGTCGTGAGCCGCGGCTCTGAAGCGATCCTCTTCTGCTAAGCTCGTTTCGACCAGATTCAGCTTGATACCGTCAACGAACAGCTCGCCGTCCTGCGCCTCCGCTGTGATGCCGGCAATGATGAAGTTCAACTGCTGCGAATCACCGAGTGACAACTGAGCATCCACACGTTGCCATCCAATTCGCCCCGCCGTTTCTACAGGAATACGGAAGAGAGTCTCCTGTCCGCTGCGCGCATTAGTGTTGATTTCGATGGAGACTGCAGCATCAGGAGACAGGTTCGAACTGTTCAGCCAGACCGAAATCTGCAAGGCCGACTTGCCCTTAAGGAAGCCGCGGTCGATCAGTTGTCTGATGGTGCGACGTCCTGGAAATCGCATACGCAACGATCGCTTCTCGACCTTTGCCTTTTCCGCAGTGATGTCAATGCCATCGCCGTCGCCGACCGCCCAGTTCTCTAAGTCGTTTTCAAAGTTGGGGTTCAGCACGTAATTTACGGGCCGTTTGCTGATGTCTTCTAGATTCCAGCGTCCGACCTCGGCGACCGCATTCCAGAGGTCGTGCTTGAAAATCGAATCGCTGCGATAAAAACCGACAGCCCCCGTTCCGGTCACCAGACATTTCAGGCTGCCGTCGCGCAGCATGGCCGGCGTCGTCAGATTGTTTCCGTATGGCGCGATCATAGGCATGTGGGGAACTCTGCCCCGGATCGCTTCGTTTGCGATCATCACTTTCCGTAGCGTGTTGTTAGTGTCTCGTTCGTAGATCATTGTAACGACACCGTCGATCAGACCTCTGTCCAGCCAAGTCGCCCAATCCTGCATGGCATTCTTCAGGCATTCCTGGGGGTCGGGATTGACACAGGCAATGATCTCCAGGTCTTCATCGATCTTGTCCAGGGCTCTGCGAAGATCGGCGACGAACTGCGTCACGTAATTCGCTCGGAAACGATTCCACTCAGGATCGTCCTGAGCTAGTTTGAACGGGTCCTTGCCAAATCTGGTCCGGTAGGCCGAGACAATGACATCGCTGTAGCCGGCGGTTTTTCCAAAGTACCTGCAGTAGTCCAGCAAAACTCCGTCCACTCCGCTCGTCTCGACCAATCGAGTAATGGTTCGAACCTTGTAGGCGCGCACTTTAGGATAACCCCAGCTCAAACCAACCTGGGTGCCGCGGTCGATGAGCCGGCCGTCTTTCCACTTTTCCCAGTATTCTGGATGAAGTCTCGCGAACTCGTGATGCTTCTCCTGGTATCCGTCATACGCAACCGCCAGAGATGGATATACTTTGATTCCATGAGCACGTACTTTCTGAACGATGTTCTTCATGAAGAGATTGGGTTCATACCATGTGATCGACGGGAACAGGACATCAACGCCGCCCTCGATGGCTTTGTCGATAGTGGCGTTACTCGTCCCGCCGTAGACACCGACAAGAGGCTGCTCCCTCGGTGGTTGCTGCGCGCCCAAATCTGGCGTTCCCGCCAGACCAAATACT
Source organism: uncultured Pirellulaceae bacterium (assembly GCA_964343305.1). Lineage (GTDB taxonomy): Bacteria > Planctomycetota > Planctomycetia > Pirellulales > Pirellulaceae > CAYFJO01. The sequence continues at coordinate 17,296 of CAYFJO010000027.1, forward strand.
TGGACTAGGAAGACACAGACCATCGGCTGGTTTGCAAAGCGAAACTGTCTTTGAGGCATGGGCGATTCTCGTAGGACATCTTGCGACCTTCAAGCGGAGCGAACGCACGATTATGACCCGATTCGAACGCCGCAACAAGAGTTCAACAATAGCAGTTGAATTTCTTCGTTTCGCGGTTGGCCGGATCAACAGTCAGCAACAGGATTCTTGCTCACTTCAGCTTCCAGCTCGGCAACCTTTACTCACACATGTCTCTCTACTCATAACCCACGGTTCCGAATGTGGCCCACGATTCTTCCCTGCCCCATAATCCTTAGTATTAATCCGTCGTGCGGAGGAGTTCCGTAGAGTCTGACTTGCCGAGTACGTCGCATGGCGAATAAATACAGGTTAAGTTGAGCCGCTTTGCGGTGGGCCGTGGCTATGGAGATTGATCCACGTGGATGTCCGGAAACATTGGCCGTCGCTTTTAAAAGCGGCTTAGACGTCTCACCGAAGCAGTATTCGCGGAATCAAAACTGCATCGGAGTGTTGGACGAGTGAACAAACACGAGTGGATGTTACGAGGCAGATACAGATTTCCTTATGAGATCGTCTATCATGGTGAACTATGTTCGATTTGGAAACGGTTGCGTCCAACGCACTACATCTGAGCGGATAGGAGTCAGACGCATGACAACAACTCACCTAAAGATATTTCAACTCATTGTCATGTCATTGCTACTTGTGGTTCACACCGCCCAAGCGGACGATGATTTGGCTGACGATGTGATTTCGTCGGAGTTTCAAGTCGTAGCGTATAATCCACGCAACGATACTGACGAAGAGTTAAGCAAGGCCGTGGTGATCAATTCCGATTTGCGGCTCCGACATTTACTTCTTCATGACGCCGCCAATAGTGAAATCAAAATATGTTTTGGGCTTCACTTGTTGCGGCGTCGAATCGAGGAAGCGCGCCAGGGTGAGGAAGCAGACAAGTTACGACTGCCGTTGCTACTGAAACAGCAGGCGGAATTGGTGAAGGTCTTTCGCGCTCTTCATGAACCAAATGGAGTCGAGAAGAACCATGTGCGTGCAGCGGAAAGTGATGTTGAAGCCAAAAAAATGCGGTTATGGGAAGGAGGTCGGATTACGCCCGAACAACCGTTTCCCGCGCGCGTTGTCGGTGTGACCTCGTCATGGGTCGGGTATGCCCTGTTGCTGGAAGAGATCAAAGATGAGAAACCACGCTATTGCATTGCTCTTCTCTTCGCGACGTCCAAACTGGATTATAAGATCGTTCCCGACAAAGCCGCTTTTGCTGATTTCAATGGAGTAGGCGCGAGCGGAAAGTGGGCGACATATCTGAGCCCCGGCGTCAACGTTGATAACTTCAGTTGGGGCATCGGAATCGACACAATCGGCCGCCGTTTTGGGGAGAAGGATTGTGTTAGGAAGTGGTATCCAAATTGGATCAAGGCGACGAAGCTAGCGCAATAGACCACGTTTGGCGCTTTGGAAGCTTGCTATTCGAATTTCGTCGAGCAGAGGCTTCGGCGGTAGCTTCTCTGGTACGTTGGCCATCATTCCACGGCCGTCACACGGAGAGCAGGCGGTGTTTCTCCCAAAAAGGCGGGCCGATTGAGAATTCATCTCCAATGTGCATTTCTATACGGTTAACCAGTCAGAGGTCGTCGATTGAATTCGTCTTATTCCGGCGCGACTCGGACGTGAATCTCTTCGCTGCTCGGAATGTCGACGCGAACGGTAACGACGTTGTACTTGCCATCATCGCTGAGGGCAGACGTTTCGATCGTACCGTGGCTCGTCTGATATTTTCCGGCCGGCAACACAAGCGTCAAACGTCCGCGAGGAAAACCATCGACATAGTCGTTCGTGACGGTTGCCGTGATTTCTCGTTGAGTACCATCGTTGGCCGGCGAAAAATCGACGCGGAGCGGTGGAGTTTGTTCCCGGCCGAACGGATAAGGCGCGGTCTCGTGACCATCGTACGTGCAAGACACAACGCGGCCAGCCTTGAGACGCACGACGCGAAAGCTAACCGCGTTTGTCTTGCCGATCCGGCGCGTCGGTGTGGCTCCCTTGTCCATCACCTTTTTCCCGATTCCGTGTGCGTCGTGAATCATGCAGACCCGGTTCGTGTCCAACAACGAAAGCGGCGGGTTTGCTTCGAAGGCGTTGATGATTTTCATGCGAGCACCTTTTCTTGACGTCAGTAGTTCATTCGCCAGTGAAGTGCCTACATGCCACGGATGTCCGAAATTCAAAAATGTCAAATCAGGACCGAAATCAACAATGTTCACCGGATCGCCAAACCACTTTTCGTGGCCATGAAACTGATGATTGCCAAAGTTGACCAGGTACGGCATGTGCAAGCCGGACATGGCTCCGGAGATATACGCCGGATTGACGGCGTTGGAGTTCAGCACCATGTCTGGCGCGATCAAGTTCGTCATTTCCACCAGCCGCTGAAGATACTCTGCTTGATACTGGGCGGACGTATCGAGATGTCCGAACGTGACGAACACCGGATCCTTGGGAAACTCATTCACCACACAAACACTACGCGGTGATCGACAATACCCGGTGCGACGTCCGCCAGTGATTTGAACGGTCAAATCATAGACGCCCGGTGGAATGTCCTTGGGCAAACGTGCGACGACTTCGCGGTCATAGTAGTACGCTGCGGATTCATCTTCGTCGAATTCCAATTTTCGCGAGATCACGGCTGGTCCGACTCGACGAGTCAATCGGAATTCACCGACCGCCGAGTTGAAACCTAGAAAACGCGCGCGAAACGACTCACTCGGTCGACAGATGGCCGGTCGATTGGGTGCCGGAAATCGAAAACGGGAAATGACCGTCGAGTCGTCACGGCGAAGAAACACAGGTGGCAAACGCGATGGTTGTCCAGCTCGAATCGAAATCTTTTCAAGTTTTGCGCTTTTCCAGCCGATTGCGTGAATCTCCAACGAGTAATCATCGCCCGGCGAGATCGCCGCCAGACTGCACTGCCCGGTCAGCCAGTTTCGCGACAGCGTTGATCGAACGACTTCGCCGCCACGCCGCAGAATCGTTCGAACATCGACGAGATACGCGTTTTCTTCGCCATTGACGACGAATTGCAATTCGCCGCGCGGTTTTGTCCAAACTCGAAATCCTTCGACGCGACATCCTGTTAAACTGTTCGCTGCTGTGTGCTCCAGGCGCAGCCGATGCTTGCCGTCGCTCAGGTCGCGGGCCAACACAATTTCGCGCGGCGAATCGAGCGGGTTGAATTTGCGACGGTTTGCGCCATCAACGGTGGCGACAAGTGTGCCTTGGTTCGGCGATCCGTACGCGGGAACATTGTGTCCACCCAAACGCACAGCGATCGCCGGACCGGCGAACTCAAGTTCCAACGACGAACCATCGCGGGATGTGAACAGATGGCTTGTGGCGGCGTAGCGAAAACGATCCTCGCGCCACGTGCCTTGCCGCTTCACGGCGTCCGGATTGATGGCCGCGATCCACTGCGGCTCATCGGCGAATGACAACCTGTGCCCGATCATGAACAGGCAAAATAACATGCACACAGATCTTCTATCGATGTCAGTCATTGTCACTTCCCTCGCGATTCCAAGCAGAGATTTCAAGATTCGCTCTCCATAACCCAGAGACAAACAAGCACAACGTCCAAGCAACGCCGCCCAAAACCTGAGTAACCAAGGCACCATGTTCGCGCGGCTTACTTGAGGTAGAGTATTGCGGCGAGTTGTAACAGTCCGGTAGCATAAGTCGTGAGACCTCTGTTTCTCCCTCGCATCCGAATTACTTTAACATCGAGCCAACAATGAGAAAACAACTTGCATTTTCTATTTTCAGTTTGATACTGGCAACGGCTTACCCTGCACAGGCGGACGACCCGTTAGTTTTTGTTTCGGCTTTCACGTCCGGCGACGACGGAGCGATCCATGCCTTTGAACTGAACGACGAGACTGGCGTGCTCAAGCCAGTTGCGCGGAACACGGATGTTGAAAATCCGTTTTTCATGGCGCTGTCGCCGGACAACCAGTTTCTCTACGCGATTCACGCCGAGTCGTTCGGTGGCAAGGAGAACCAGGTCGCCAGCTTTGCGCTCGATGGACGCACCGGCAAGTTGAAGTTATTGAATCGGCAACCGACCCGAGGCCGGGCGTCCTGCTACATTGATGTCGATGCCAGTGGTAAAGCGGTGGTCGTCGCGAATTACTCAACGGGTGACGTTGTGTCTTTGCCTGCGAACGATGACGGCTCGTTGGGAGCGATTGTGTCCCACGTCCGGCACGAAGGTTCCAGCGTCGATCCAAAGCGGCAGAAGGCGCCCTACGCGCACTGTTTTGTCATCAGTCCCGATAATCGCTTCGCCTTCGCCGCGGATCTGGGCATCGACAAGATCATGAGTTATCGCCTCGATGGCGCGGCTGCGAAGCTTAGTCCAAACGATCCGGCATTTGCCCGCGTCGCGCCTGGAGCCGGTCCGCGACATCTGACATTTCATCCCAATGACAAGTTTGTGTATGTGATCAACGAACTGAATAACACAATTACTGTGTTCGACTATGCGGCGAAGCCGGGAACCCTGGCGAACCGGCAGACCATTTCCACGCTGCCGAAGGACTACGAGGGAACGACGCATACCGCCGACCTCGAGATCACACCGGACGGCAAGTTCCTTTATGGCACGAATCGCGGCCATGATAGCATTGCGGCGTACAGTATCGCGGATGATGGGACGCTGAAGTTAATTGAGATCGTTTCAAGCCTCGGAAAGGGGCCGCAGAATCTCGCGGTATCTCCCAACGGACGTCATTTGCTCTGTGCCAACATGCCGGGCAACAATGTGGCCATCTTTGCCGTCGACCGCGAAACGGGCAAGTTGACCGCGAAGGGCGATCCCGTCGAAATACCCAAGCCATCGTGCATCATGATTGTTAAGTAGGCTGAGCTTGGGTTAGCTTCAGATTTGATGCACTACTGCTTACAATTGCAATCCAACCTGCACGTCTCCAGGACTTTAAAGATGCAAGTCAATCATGTCGTTTGTTTTTCCTTGCTTGTAACCTTTTTTGCGGTCGAATTGTTTGCGGCCAAACCGTCGCGCGAGACGTTCAAAGACGGCCGAGTCAAAGATTCGGGGCTCGTCATTCCGCTCGACGACCATTCGATGTACATCCGCAACCCGGCTGGCCAGTTTGAAGTGCGATGGACGCCGCAGACCGAAGTCGCCTTGCAAGTGAACACCCGTCAGTTTCGCAACATCCACGACGGTGTTTTGAAATTCGCCGTGCAGGCGTCCAAACAGACGATCGATTTCGTACTGCCCAAAGGTCCGATCACCGGCATCAAGCGCATCCGCAACGTCAGTTCGGAACTTGAAGCCGCGGACAAGGAAAAGTGGATCGCGGAGTTTGGCCTCGTGTTGCGATTCGGCGAAAAGCTCGCTCCCAATATGCCATCGAAGTCGGACCCGCGATTCGTCGGCAGTTACGAGTTTCGCAAAGGTGCGAACGTGTTGAATATCGGCGGTGCGGAGTTCGAGATTTCGCTGAAAAAAGGGGGACAGACCGACGCGTTGTTGTTCGGCGTCGCCGGCCGGGAAGCGGTCAAGCCGTTCGTCACCCAAGCCACGGTGATCGGCAAATTGGACGGCGGCGTGATCGTGGCCGACGAGATTCACATCGTGCCAATCGGCGATCAAACCGTGTCGGATGATCCGCGATTGCCGCGATACCTGTTCATCGGCGATTCGATTTCCGGCAACTACGACAAGGGTTTACGAGCGGCATTGGCGGGCAAGGCCAACTTGCACCACCCGCCGACGAACTGCGGCCCCAGCGGCAAAGGCCGTGCGAGCATTGTCAACTGGCTCGGTGCGTACAAACAACCCGGCCGACATTGGGACGTGATCAGTTTCAACTTCGGCCACTGGGACGCAGGCAACACGAAACCCGTGTACCAAGAAAATATCGAGGCCGTTATCACTGAACTCGAAAAGACCGGCGCGAAGTTGATTTGGGTCACAACCTGTCCGGTTCCGCGCGGTTACGAATTAGCGGGCGACTTGAACGCCGACGGTTCCGCGCCGCGACGAACATCTGGCGTCATGGAAAAGTATTTGAACCCGTGGGCACTCGAAGTCATCGAGCGACATCCCGAGATCACGGTCTGCGACCAGTGGCAATTCGTCAAAGACCACGAGGCCGATCTTTACAAAGAATGGTGGACGGGCCAGAACGTTCACTTCAGCCGCGAGCCTGCCGACGCGCTTGGCACGTTCCTTGCCGCCCATGTTGAAGAACTGCTGCCGAAAAAATAGATGAGCCCTTACCTAGCGCGGGCAATGCCCGCAACCGAAAAGTCGTTTAACGCCGAGCCGGCAGGCGACGGCGACTTCTCGTCGCGGATAGCCGTCGCCTGCCGGCTCGGCGTTAAACAAACATGCGCGCACGGCGCACAAAAGTCACGGAGCAAAAGTCTATGAAAAAACTGGTCATCCTGGGCTTCGTTCTGTCCTTGATTCCGTCTCTGTTGTGTGCTGCCGATCTCGAAGCGACCACGCGTCAGATGGCGAGGCCTGTGTTGATTCGCAACGAACACAACTCGTTGTTGCGGCTGACGATTGATGCCAAAAGACCATTCGTCCAGATCAACTCGATCACCATCGGACTGGACGGCGCATCCGAGTTCGAATCATTGCAGTTTTATGTCACCGGCAGCGAATCAAGCCTTTCCAGTGAAAAACCATTCGGCGATCGAATGCGACCAGCAAAGTCCGTCGTATTCAAAGGCCACGTGCGTTTGAACGCCGGCACGAATCACTTTTGGTTGTCTTGTCGGATGAAACGCGACGCAGATTTGCTGGCGAAGGTCGATGTGGCGGTGACAGCGGTTGAAACGGACGCGGGCAAGGTCGTGCCGCGCGATGAATCAGCGAAACTTCGCAAACGAATCGGGATCGCTTTGCGCCGGCATTCGGATGATTCCGTGCACACGTATCGCATTGCAGCGCTTGCGACTACCCCAAAAGGAACACTGCTTTGCGTCTACGACATGCGGCGACGAATGGGCAAGGATTTGCAGGAAGACATTGATATCGGTTTGTTGCGCAGCACGGACGGTGGACGATCGTGGGGCGCGCAAAAAGTCATCATGGATATGGGTGAATATGGTGGCCTGCCGCAGGAACAAAACGGTGTCAGTGATCCGGGGATAATCGTCGATCCGGAAACGGGCGACGTTTTTTGCTTCGCAGTCTGGACGCACGGCAAACCTGGTACGCATCAATGGAACAAAGGCGGTTCGGAGCCAGGACACGAGATTGGCAAAAGTTCGCAGTTCATGATGGTCCGCTCGAGCGACGATGGTATGACCTGGTTAAAGCCCGAAAACATGACGCGACAGTGGAAAGATCCGAAGTGGATTCTGTACGCACCGTCGCCACAACAGGGAATCGCCTTGAAGGACGGCACGCTAGTCATGCCCACGCAAGGCCGCGATGCTGAAGACAGACATTTCTCCAACTTGCTCGTCAGCCGCGACCACGGCAAGAACTGGATGGTCAGCCCCGCTGCATCGTACGGCAACACCGAGTGCCAGGCCGTTCAGTTATCCGATGGCTCGATCATGCTAAACTGCCGCACCGAGAGTCCGACGAAGTTCCGCACGGTGGTCGTGACCAAAGACGTCGGCCAAACCTGGAAGCCGCACGAGACCAACCGCAAAGGGCTGATCGAGCCGAACTGCAACGGCAGCACGTATCGGTTTGAGTACGACGGCGGAAAGAAGTCTGTGCTGCTGTTCGCCAATCCGCACTCACAAGAAGGCCGCACGCATCACAGCATTCAAGTCAGTTTCGACGAAGGAAGAACATGGCCAGTGGAGAATCGCCTGCTTTTGGACGAAGGCCGCGGAGCTGGCTATCCAAGTTTGAGCCGCGTTGACGAAAAACACATCGGCATCGTTTACGAAGGAAGCGGTTCGCACTTGGTGTTCGAGAAGATCTCGATTGACGAACTCTTGCGTCGATGATTCTGAAAGTGAATTGTGTGCCACTGGCTCGTGCCTTGGAAGCACTGCACTCTACTCATCGGCCAGCTCCACGCGCAATCGCCGCAGCACGCGATACTTCGCCTGGCGTACGGCCTTGTTTGTCATGCCAAGGTCGTCGGCGATGATGTCGGTTCGATGTCCTTCGACGGCCGAACGCCAGAATGCTCGCCAAGTGTTCGCTTCAAACTCGGTTTGAATGATTGTCACCGCGCGTTGGACGAGGCTCCGCTCGACATCGAATCCCGCTGAGATCAAGTCATACGATTCTTCACTCAACACATCGACGGCTTGTTGCATCTGAATCTGGGCATCGGTTCCACCTGCTGCATGAGCACGGTCTTTGTGGCGGCGGAAGAAATCGCCCAATTTGTTCCGCGTGATTTGCCACAACCAGCCACGAAATGTATTGCCTTCGTGACCATGTTGAAACGAGTCGATGCGGCCAGCCACCGTGCGAAAAACTTCTTGGCCAATGTCCGCCGCGTCGTCGTCACGCAAACCGACGCGGCGTGCCCAGCGATAGATCAGTGGGCCGTAGAGCTTGGCCATTCGCTCCCACGCCTGAGAATCTTGTGCGCGGATGCCTGCGACTAACGTAGGCGAAGTGATAGATTGGCTGCGTGAGGTATTCTTCATTGGAATGCCAAATAATCCACGGAAGAATCGCCGGGAAATTGTATCAACGCGTCAGTCAGCGCACAATAAGAACATGCGGCGAAACATGGCCACGAACATTCTGGGTAGTGTCCTCAGTGTGTTGCTCACCAGACTTCCCAAGTTTTCCGAGACTTCGGAAGTCTACACTCAAAATTAGTGCACCACCATTTTCTGCCGATTCTTGTCAGTCGGCGAGGCAGGAAGTATAGTCGTCGGTTTGCGGATAGAACCATCACCATCAGGAATCGCTCGATATGCTCAACAACTCATTTCGAATCGTTGCTCTTCTTCTATTCGGCCTGATTCTGCAACTGGCCAGCGACTCGTCGTTCTATCCTGTTGCGGCTCAAAATCAACCAGCCAAAAAGAAGCAGCGAAAAAAGAACAAGCCAGGATCGAACGACGCCAAAAACACTACGACTGGCAGGCCCGATCCGCCGCGCAACCCTGAGTATGCCAAGTATGGAATCTATGCCCAATCCGCGCCGCGCGCGAAGGCAACCGATCCTGTCGAAACAAAACTCCCGCTCGTGCTGAACAAGGGCGACCACATCGCGCTGATCGGCAACACCTTATTTGACCGCGCCCAGGATTTCGCCTATTTCGAAACGTTGCTTCATCAGCGATATCCAAATCACAACCTGGTCATCAGAACGCTCGCTTGGTCGGCGGACACACCCGATCTTCAACCTCGCCCAGCGAATTTCGCCGACGTCGAACAACACCTCGCGCACGAACAGGCGGACGTCATTTTCGCCGCGTTCGGGTTCAACGAGTCGTTCGCTGGCGAAGCTGGCATTCCGGCGTTTCGCAAGTCGCTGTCCGAATATGTCGCGCGACTCAAAAGACAAGCGTTCAACGGCGAGAGCGGCCCGCGCATCGTGTTAGTTTCGCCGATCGCGAATGAAAATGTCAAAGGCGTGCCGGCGGGCGACATGAATAATGCGCGAATAAAAGCCTACACTGCGGTCGTCAAACAAGTCGCTGGCGAACAAAAGGTTGGATTTGCCGACGTGTATACTCCAACACTCGCAGCGATGTCCGACTCGGGCGACTTGACGTTCAACGGCGCCCATCTGGTCGACGCTGGCTACGCTGTCTTTGCCAGCGCACTTTACAAAGAAGTCTTTGGCGAAACCGCGCCGCTGGCTAACGACACAATTCGCCAGAACATCGTCGACAAAAACCGGCAGTACTTCCGCCGCTATCGTCCGGTCAACACGTTTTATTACACCGGCTCGCGAAACAAGAGTTACGGCTATCTCGATTTTCTGCCGGCGATGAAAAACTTCGAGATCATGACCACCAACCGCGACGCGCGCACATGGGCGCTGGCCCAAGGCAAAAAGGTTCCGCCCAAGGTCGACGATTCCAACGTCCCGCCGCTGCCCGAGACGAAAGAAAACCGAGGTGCCAATCGCTGGATCTCGGCGGCCGACGAATTGAAAGAATTCACGATCGACAAACGTTTCGAAGTCAATCTGTTCGCGGGCGAAGAAGAATTCCCAGACATCGCCGCGCCAATCCAAATGCGTTGGGATGCGAAAGGCCGGCTGTGGGTCAGTTGCTCGACGACCTATCCGCATGTCTATCCTGGCAACGAGCCAAACGACAAACTCGTCATCCTTGAAGACACGGACAACGACGGCAAGGCGGACAAGTCGACCGTCTTTGCCGATGACTTGCACATCCCACTGTCGTTCGAATTCGGCAACGGCGGCGTGTACGTCTCGGAAGAACCCGACATGACGTTCCTCAAAGACACCGACGGCGACGGCAAGGCAGACTTTCGGGAAAAAGTGCTCAGCGGTTTTGGTTGCGAAGATTCGCACCATGCGTTGCACGATTTCGCTTGGACACCCGATGGCGATTTGATCTTCCGCGACTCGATCTTCCTGCACACGCAAGTCGAAACACCTTACGGCCCCGTGCGGCAACAAAACAGTGGCTGGTTCCGCTACGAACCAAAGATTCATCGACTTACCAGCTTCGGCACTTACCACAGCACCAATCCGTGGGGCGTCACGTTTGACGATTGGGGCCAGCACATCGCCAGCCATCCGATCTACGCGTCAGCATTTCATTCGCTCGATCCGCCGTATCCGCAACAACATCCCAAACCTGACGGACTTCGCGCCTATTCTGGAACATGCGGCCAAGAGTTTGTCGACTTCGCGACGTTCCCCGACGAAATGCAAGGCAACTTCATCAAAGTTCGTTACAAGCCAACGAATCGTGTCGAGATCCACAAGTGGAAAGAAACGGAATTCGGCTACGATGAAGAGTACGTCAGCGATTTGATCTTCTCGTCAAACCTGAGTTTCATTCCGGTCGACATCCGCTACGGCCCGCGCGGCGCGATGTATGTTTGCGACTGGTACAACCCGATCAAAGGGCACGCACAATACTCGTTGCGTGATGAGCGACGCGATCGGCACTCTGGCCGCATCTGGCGAATCACCACGAAAGAAAAAACACTTCAAGACCCGCCCAAGATCGCCGACGCCCCGATTGCCGATTTGCTCGACATTCTGAAACGCCCCGAATACCGCTACCGCTACTGGGCGAAACGCGAGCTTCGTGAACGCAATGCGGGCGAAATCGAAGCAGCGCTAGACAAATGGGTTGCATCGCTCGACAAGACCGACAAACGTTTTCGCCATCATCAGATGGAAGCGATCTGGATGTACCGCAACGTCAACGCCGTTCGTCCAAAACTGCTGCGAAGCGTACTTCGGTCCGACAATCATCTCGCTCGCGCCGCGGCAACGACTCAGTTGCGATACTGGCACTCGGACATGCGAGACGCCATCGATTGGCTCCGCAAGTCCGCGAACGATTCCAACAGCATCGTCCGCATGGAAGCGGCCATCGCGGCCAGTTACTTTGGCACGCAAGAGGCCCTCGACGCGATGCTCGATATCGGACGTTATCCGCGCAAAGGCCACCTTGCCTACACCTTCGCCTGTGCTCTCGGCTCACACACGTTGCGGCCGCTCTGGGAAGGCAACGCCGAATACGCTCACATTCCACGTATCCTGAAGGACGCCAGCCGAGCCCAACAAATCGCCGAGCCCACGCCATCTGCTAGCGAAGCCGAATTCGATACCCAAAAGAATCTCAAGGTTGTCAAAATTGGTTGCCTGCCCGAACGCATGCGATACACGGTCAATCAGTTCGTCACGTTGACTGACCAACCCGTGAAGCTTGTCTTCTCAAACGCTGACGCAACGGACCACAACCTCGTGATCGTCCGGCCCAACGTCCTTGAAGAAGTCGGCATGGCGGCCAACGACATGGCCAAAGATCCGGCCAACGCGAATTCGGATTTCATTCCCAAATCAAAAATGGGTCTGATCCTCGACCACTCGCCAATGATCGGACCGACGCGTAAGTCGAAGATCCACGTCATGCGATTCAACGCGCCAACCGAGCCGGGCATTTATCCTTATGTCTGCACCTTCCCAGGCCACTGGGTCATCATGACGGGCGAGATGATCGTGGTTGACGATTTGAAAGACGTCGACAAACTGCTCGCCTCACGCAAGCGGCCGACGTTTGTCAAAGAATGGTCGATGGCCGACCTCGCAAGAGATGCCACGAACCTCGGCGACCGCAACCTCATGCGAGGCATGAAAGCCTTCATGACCGCCCGCTGCGACCAATGCCACGCGGTCAACGGCCACGGAGCGAAACTCGCTCCCGATCTAACCAAGGTCACCAAGGATTTCAAAGGCGAAAAACTCTTGCAACAGATTCTCGAACCGTCGAGCAAGTTGAACGAAAAGTATCGCGCGTATCAGATCTTCATCGACGACGGCAGAATCGTTACGGGAACGATCCTCAAAGAAGACGGCAAGTCAGTTCACGTAATTCCAAACTTACTCACGCCGCAAGTCGTCTCGGTCATTCCCAAAAAGAAGATTGAAGAAAAGATCGCGTCCAAAGTCTCCTCAATGCCACAGGGAATGGTTAACATGCTGACCAAGGAAGAGATTCTCGACCTGCTGGCGTATCTCGAAGCGGGCGGCTACAAAGTGCCCGGGCATTTGAAAAAGGGACATCATTAATCGTAGGCCGAAACGAACTCTGCGCAGTTCCGGCACATGTTATAGAGCAGACGCATAAATTGGCGAACGTCTCGTAGTGTACGCTACGAATTTATGCGTCTGCTCTATAGGGATTGCTTGGCGGCCTCGCAAACGGATCGCTCGTGCGATGAGGTCGCGGTCCAGCGCCAAAGGGCCCGCCAAACGTGTCGACCGGAGCGGACGAGCGTGCGCCTTTGCTGCCTGCGTTTCTTCTTCGTCGACTTTGTCAATCCGCCGCTGTATGGCCCGAACCAGACTTCCGAAGTTTTCCGAAACTTCGGAAGTCTACAACTCAAAATGAGGACACCACTCCGCGGGCAACGAGGGTGGTGGTCGTTCCAAGCAAGCGAGTCTAAAATCGATGTTTTGACCTACAATCTTTTGATTTTACATTGGACCATCAAATGACCGAGCAACTGAACCGATTTAGCCGCCGCATCACACAACCCAAGAGTCAGGGCGCTTCACAGGCGATGCTCTACGGCACGGGCATGACTGACGAGGACATGGACAAGGCGCAGGTCGGCATCGCCAGCGTTTGGTATGAAGGCAATACCTGCAACATGCACTTGCTCGACCTGGCCGCCAAGGTGAAGGAGGGGATCGTCGCTGCCGGGCTGGTTGGGATGCGATTCAACACCATTGGTGTCAGCGACGGCATCTCGATGGGCACGGAAGGCATGAGCTATTCGCTGCAGTCACGCGATTTGATTGCCGACTCGATCGAGACGGTGATGGGCGGGCACTGGTACGACGGTTTGATTACGCTGCCCGGCTGCGACAAAAACATGCCGGGCTGTGTGATGGCGATGGGTCGCGTCAACCGGCCGTCGATCATGGTTTACGGCGGGACGATCAAACCCGGTTGCACGGCGTTTCGCAACAACGCGGCTGAAAACGAACAGACGCCCCGCGATATCGTCTCGGCGTTCCAATCGTACGGCGAATATCTGGCCGAAGCGATCACCGAAGAGCAGCGGCAAGAAATCGTTAAGAAAAGTTGCCCCGGAGCCGGAGCGTGCGGCGGCATGTACACGGCCAACACGATGGCCAGCGCGATCGAAGCCCTCGGCATGTCGCTGCCGTACAGTTCATCGGCGCCGGCCGAGTATCCCGAAAAGCTCGACGAATGCGTGCGGGCCGGTGATGCGATTCACGTGCTGCTCGAGCGCGACATCAAGCCCACCGACATCATGACTCGCGAGGCGTTCGAGAACGCGATGGTCGTGGTGATGGCTTTGGGCGGATCGACCAACGCGGTGCTGCACCTGATAGCGATGGCCCGCAGCGTCGACGTGCCGCTGACGATCGACGATTTTCAAGCCACGAGTGACCGCGTGCCGTACATTGCCGACTTGAAACCGAGCGGCCGGTTTGTCATGGAAGATCTGCACAACGTCGGCGGCACGCCCGCGGTGATGAAGCTGCTGCTGGAGCGCGGTCTGCTCAACGGCGACTGCCTCACTGTGACCGGCAAAACGATCGCCGAAAACATCGAGCCGCTGCCTGGCCTGGCCGAAGGACAAGAGATCGTGCAAACCGACCCGGCCAAACCGATCAAAGCCAGCGGCCACATCCGCATCCTCAAAGGCAAACTGGCCCCCGCAGGCGCGGTCGCCAAGATCACCGGCAAGGAAGGCTTGGTATTCACCGGCCCGGCCAACGTGTTCGATTCGGAAGAAGACATGCTGGGGGCGCTAGAGCAAAACAAAATCAACAAAGGCGACGTGATCATCATCCGCTACGAAGGCCCCAAGGGCGGCCCCGGCATGCCGGAAATGTTGACGCCCACCTCGGCCATCATGGGAGCCGGCCTGGGCAGCGACGTGGCGTTGATGACCGACGGCCGCTTCTCCGGCGGCTCCCACGGTTTCATCGTCGGCCACATCACCCCCGAAGCCCAAGAAGGCGGCCCGCTGGCCTTGGTCCAAAACGGCGACCAAATCACCGTCGACGCCGAACAAAACCGCATCGACGTCGCGGTGAGCGAAGAAGATCTACAAGCCCGCCGAGAACAATGGACCGCCCCACCCTACAAAGCCCAACGCGGGACGCTGTACAAGTATATCAAGAATGTAAAGTCGGCATCGGAAGGTTGCGTGACGGATGAGTAATCGAAAGTCATGGTTTGAAAGTGCCGCAGAGTTGTGCGAGGAGACAAAATGAGCTGGCGAAGGTTTCATTTCGTCGATAGCAAGTCCAAGAAATTCTGGAGCATAATGCTCGACGATAATTCTCACACCGTACGTTACGGAAGAATCGGAACGAACGGGCAAACCAAAACGAAAGAGTTCGCTGCTGATGAGAAAGCAAAAGACGCATATGAGAAACTCGTAGCAGACAAGGTCAAGAAGGGTTACGTTGAGGTTAGTGCGATTCGTGACATTGTCGAAGGGCCATGCGGGGTCGAAGCGATCGTCTACGGTGAATTGTTTGGTGTCGATGTCCCCGTTAGGTTCGACGAAGGTGCCGATGCTGGCTATGCGCAAAAGTGCGCCGACTATCTAAATGCGCTATCAAATGATGTCGTAGTAAGTATGGCTCTGAACTTGTGGCGTACTCGATCTATTTGAACATCGAATTGCGGATGTCGCAAGAAAACGTTGATCGGAATCTGAACAGACTATTCGGTTTCCATTCGAACGTAGGGAGAATTGCACGGACAAATGGATTCAAGCAGAAGGCGGCGCAAAAATACGAAGACACCTAATAATTTACTGATCGAGAGATTGTGCAACGGCAAATTGCTTCATGCAGACGAGACGAAGGTCAGTGTAGGTGGCACGGATGGGTTCGTTTGGGTCTTAGCCAACATGGAAGAAGTGGCCTATGTTTACAGCGAGACACGCGAGGCCGACCTGCCACAGACATTGCTCAAAAACTTCACGGGTGTGTTGGTCTCGGATTTCTACGCAGCATACGACGGAATTCAATGCCCTCAGCAAAGGTGCCTAATTCACCTTATCCGGGACTTGAACGACGCAGTCTTGAAGTATCCATTTGACGAGGAATTGAGACGTCTCGTGAAACGCTTTGTCGCATTGTTGAAGCCAATGATTGAGACAATTGATCGTCGCGGCCTAAAGCGTCATTTCCTCAAGAAACACCCGGTAGCCGTTGATCGCTTTTTCCGAGTCCTCTCAATAACCGACGTAGAAAGCGAGCCGGCTGCGAAGTGGACGAAACGATTCGAGAAAAATCGCGACAAACTCTTTACGTTTTTGATGCACGACGGTGTACCTTGGAACAATAATAATGCCGAGCACGCCATCAAAGCGTTTGCATTGCTTCGGCGGGTTATCGCGGGTGTGACCACCGAGAAAGGCATTCGAGAGTACTTGGTTCTTCTCAGCATTTGCCAGACGTGCAAGTACAAAGAACTGGACTTCTTGAACTTCCTGCGGTCAGGTGAGCATGACATCGACGCGTTTGCACGGTCAACTTTTGGAGTCCCAAAAGCTAGGAAGCGCCATGGGAAAGGGCGGAGAAAGGCAGGTTGTCCGGCGAAGGCCACCAAGTAAATCGAGCTGCCATTCATTTGTGTTCAGCATTGTCTATCCTTAAGTTGGCATTGACGGATCAGACGGACTTGCCACTGCACATTCAGAGACGTCTTACCAAAAATTGCGGCGATCGCAGCCTGCAAAATCCGTTTCCGAAGGAGTGTTTTGGTTACCGTAATCTACCGCCAGGTCTTGTCCTTATCCCTTACCGCTACTTGATGGAAGATCTCTGCGATGGTGAATTTGTTTCCTGGTGGTGGTTGTGAGTGATGCTTGGACTGCTTTGCGATGGCGAAGATGTCGATCATGTCGGAGCGGTTTTTCAGGATCTTGTGTACCTGATCGATGAGGACGAAAAAGACGCCTTCATGTTGCTCGTTTGCTGCCATCGTTTTCAGGATGTCAACGGGATTGATGTTCGCTGTTTTCAAGGCGGCTTTGTTGATGTTTGCCAGATGGGCCAGCGCAACGGCTGCGTGCCAGCGTTGGCCGTGGGTGGTTCCGTTGACAGCCAGATGCGCTGCTAATTCGTAGCCGCTCGGATCACCCAACTCGGCCAAGATTGTGGCTACCTCAAGCGCGTGTTCCAGTCGACTCTTGTCCGATGAAGAATTCTTAAGGTCTTTTTTCAATTGGTCTATGCCGCTGGTGTCGCCCAAAGTGCCGAGCAAGTGGGCCGCTGACCAACGAACTTTTGGATTGGCATCTTGAAGCGATTTCTTCAAGATTGGAATGGCCTCTGCCCCCTTGCGTTCGGCGAGCAAACCAAGTGACCCGTGAAAGTGGTAATCGAATGTGTTGTTCATTGATCGGTATGCCGCGTGTCGCGTGTCCCACGGAAACCGATGTTGGGCGCGTGGCTGGTGAAATTGAAAGGCGTCCTCGGCGCCAATGGTGTTGTAATACTCTCTGATCAGAGGCGCGGCCGACTTCGGGCCCCAGCCAGGAAACACGCCGTCATTGGTGGGTGAACTTGAAAAGAATACGCGCGGTGCGATTGCAGCGGCCACTTCGTGGAAATCGAAAGGGAACTTTTTGTGATCGGATTGGTAAACGGTCTCCAATCGCGGCATATATCTTGGCAGCGCCCACGTCTTGAGCCTGCCTTTCTTCGTTTCGTAGTATTCAAACGGTGTCCAGCCACAACTGGAGACCGCGATCTTCACTCGATCGTCAAATGCCGCCAGGAACATGGCATTGTGTCCGCCCAACGAATGGCCAATCGTGCCAATCTTGTTGGGGTCAACGTCTGGATGAACCTGCAATAAATCGACGCAGGTCATGTGATTGAAAACACCCTTCATCGTTCCCGATGCATAACGATCGGCGTCGAAATCGTAGGGCCTCGCATCACCGAATCCGGGGTAATCCGGCACGATGACGACGTAGCCCATCATCGCAAGTTCGATCGGAAAGTTGCACAGAGGCCAGCTTTCGAAACAGCCTTTGCCAGCATCGCCGGTCGGATGCATGCCGACAATTCCCGGTCGTCGTTGATGGGGCTCGTTGTTTAGAGGTTCGTAAAGAAACGCATGGATCAGTTCGTCGTCGATCGCGGCGAAGGTGATCGTCTTTTTGACGTAACGGCCGCGAGGCTGCTGATTGATGACGCGGATCTTGAAATCTTCGAGGCGACGGCGTTTGGGGCGATCGGGCAACGGTCCCATGACTTGTAACATGCTGTCGATGATTTGCTGACGCTTGATCTCAAAATGCTCCGGTTTCGTGATCGGCTTTAATCGATCAGCGTCGTCGTAATAGACCATCAAGTCTCTGGGAAGCGGCGCGACTTTTTTCTTGGCACAGTTTTGCGATTCGGCTGGCGTTTCCTTCAACAAACTGAAGTTGTCTGCCCATATCTGAATGCCAAACCGATTGACGCCTCGCCTATCCAAGAGCCTGAATGTGATTTTGTAATTCTTGTCTTTCTCGAACTTGTCACGAGCAACGCGCCGGAACTTTGGTTCCTTCAGATACCGCGTGAGATCCAAGGACACTTTCTTCCAATTCGCGTCTCCGCCGGCAACGTCCGCTTCCCAGATCACTTCCCGATCCAACAACAACTCCATCCAGTGATATCCGCTCGTACCGCCGGTGTAGTTGTCCTTGACGTAAAACGAGATTCCTCTGTGCGCCTCGGACAATTCCACGACCTGCGCGATCCCCGCGAAATCGCCGTCAGACGTTTTGGTTGCATCGGGCAGTGAAACAGTGAAGCTTTTCTTGCCATCATGAAATGCGTCACCGTCGAATGACGCTTGCAATTGCTCGCCCTTCTTTACGATTTGCCAATCACGCGAGTCCTCAAAACTTGGACTTCCTAAATCATCCGCCTGGAGTGATACGAGTCCAGCAAGCAAGAAGAGCAATGAGAACCAAAAAAATGTCTTATTGACTAGCACGATCATGTTGCTCTGCGTGGCCTTGCACTCTAATTCCTTGGATTGTTTGACAAATACCTAGCCACTGACTGCGCGAGTTGCCGTCCCACGGCTTGATAGCCCTGCTGAGTACTCTGTGGAGTATTCCAAACCGTTTCGAGCGTCGTTGAGAGCACGTGGTCTGAGGTGTGATTCCGAACCCAGTTGCTGCTCATTCGATTTCGCTCCTCTTCTGTTTTGACATACGTGGCGAATTTGTAGTCCGATGCCAATGGCAGAGGGTCAGAGATTAGTTCGCGCGAAATTGCTAACCAGCGCGCGTGGTTTCGCTGCTGAATCGAAGGCAACTTATCGAGGTTCATGGGACCAAAGAAGTACGGGCGCTTCTCATTTGGACCGGGATTGTGTAGGTCCAGAAAAAAATCAAACCGGTTTGCCCCATCAAACTTCTGAATTTTCGCCTGTGCCGCAGCGACCTCTGGGTACACGGGTTTGTCCGACCAATCTCGATTATGGTCGCGCGGGATCGCGTCTTTGCCACCCGCGCCGACCGCCACATTATCGATGTCCATGATCGGAACGAAGTGAATTGTCGCAGTTTTTCGAAGGGCGATCGCGGCGGGATCGTCGCTGGCTGTCCACTCGATGAACCCTCGCCCGACCCAACTCGATCCCGCTTCCCAAGCGTGCTGACGCGTTTGTACCCAAACACCATATGATCCGCTACCAATGCGGATTCCGTGGACGGCGCGGTCGCCGCGAGTACGCGCCAACTCGAAACGTTCTGAATCCGGCAGGCTCCGTGCGATCTTTTTCAGTAGTGCCTCAGCGTGTGAAGGCAGAAACGGCGGTCCCCAGGCGAGCCAAATTGTCTTTGCCGTGGTTTCGAATTCATAGACGGCGACGCCGCCTTCTTTTCGATGCCCAGGCGTTTGAGTCCAAGTGACGTTGTCGGTACTTATGGCTGCCTGAATTGGCTGAGCCCAGTCCGCGCTCAGAATTCGTTTGGCCCGAAATGGCTTCGTGTTCTTGCTAACTTTCAGAGTTAGAGCCTGGCCTTTTTTCAAACCATCGATTCGAAGATACCACCAACACGGCCAACCTTGTCCTGGATGCACAGCGGGATGAATGTGAATCACGCCCGCGTCGGAGTCAATTGACTCAACGGTGGCTGATCCACCTGGAAAACTTGTCGACACCTTCAACTCGTGCATCGATTCGTCGGCATTCGCACCGGCGACGATCAACAACAACGAGCAAGCGGCAACCAACAATTCACGGTGCGGCATGAGCGTATACCTAATTCCTGTTGTGTCACATCGAAAATGATACATTGAGACTGAGACCGTTCATTTGTTTGGTGAGGTGTGCGAGAGTTTGAAAGGCCGAAAGTGTTGGTGACTTTCGCTACCACTCAAATCGGACAGTTTATCTGGTCAATTTACCACAACATTCTTCAACTTGCGTTCCCCGATGTAAGATAAGGGGACATTCTGAGCCGCATCCTTGAAACGCCCTTTCAATTCATAATTACATTATCTTCAATTCACAACGCGAACAGAGATTGGAATGACACGCATCGATAATCGAATTGAAACCGCTTGGTTGATCGCGTTAGCGATGTTGCTAGTCATTCGTGCGACGGACGTTGCGGCGCAGACGACGTCTGTTGATGTTACTGAGGTTATCGGGAGTCTTTCTCATCACGATCCAGATGTTCGAGTCGCGGCTGCTAATCGTGCGCTTGTGTTGCTCGACCCGAAGTTGCGGGATGCTCTGGCCCGCGCGCTGTCGGATCGTGACTCGACCGTTCGACAACGTGCGGCTGTGGCTTTGATTCGGATACCGGGCGACGAGACGAGGAATGTGGTGTTGCGGAATCTCGCGCATGCTGATCCGGTTGTGCGGGGGGCGATGTACTATCATTTTTTGTTGCAGCCGAACGTTCCAGCGTCGCTGTTGGACAAACTGGCGAAGGGACTCGACGATTCGGATGACACCGCGAGGGTCCGCGCGGCCGCTGCGATTCGTAAGATTAAAGGAGACGCTCCGAGGGCCGTGATGGTGAGGCTTGCCGGGCACAAGGACAGTCCCGTTCGGACTCAGGCTCTCGGCTGGTTGCGAGAGCATCCCACGCCGGATGTCGCTGACTTGCTTGCCAAACATGTGGACGACACGGACGAAACGGCGCGGCTGCACGCCATCGCCGGACTCCGTAGTTTGGCAACGAAAGATGTCGCGGATGAAATGCTCAAAGCACTGAAGCATACGGACGCCGCGGTCCGTCAGCAGGCAGTTCTCTATTTTGTGTCGGCTCCAGATCCGCGTGCGAACGGGTTGCTGATCGCTGCGCTGAAAGACATCGACAACAACGCTCGCACGTACGCCGCGCGGGCAGTTGAAAAAATGGATCGTTCAGACGCACGCTCGGCATTCGCGGCTTTTCGAAAACTCGAGAACCAACGGGTCGACGCCGCCGCACTTTTGAAAAACGTAACAATGCCCGTGGATTTGCAAAAGCTACTTTTGCATCGAGATGCGGCTGTTCGATACAAGGCGGCGATGGCGTTGCGGTACATGCGTGGCGAGGACGCGATGCGAGCGGCGATGGCTGGGATGAAGCACGCCGATGCTCGAGTTCGCGCGAATTTGGCGTACCGCATGCACGAACTGCCCAACCCCGACGCGACGGATGCGTTGAAGGAATTGCTCGACGACCCCAATTCAACCGTCCGGCATCACGCCGCAATGGCTTTGTCGGTGACTCCTGGTGAGCCGGCCGCGAAAGTCTGCGTGGCGGCGCTCGAGCATTCCGATCCGGCCGTGCGTGCTCGTGCCCTTTATCGAATTTACTTGCGTCCGACTGAAGCTGACGCCGCTGTGTTGCCGAAAGTTGTCGCGGCTCTCGACGACATTCATGCGAGCGCCCGTGCGCATGCAGCTCGTGCTTTGTGGAAACTTCCTGGCGAGGCGGCATCGAAAGCCGCACTCGCCGCGCTGACTCATCACGATCCCGCGGTACGTTCGCATGTCACGTTACGTTTCGCCGATCAGCCCGACGCGTCGGTACTTCCGGCTTTGATCAAGGGGCTGTCGGACATCGACTCGACGGTTCGCCTGCATGCGGCCAGGGCAATTCGCAAAACGCCTGGCGACGATGCACAAATAGCAGCGATCACGGCGTTCAAACATCCCGACTCAAAAGTTCGCGAACAGGCCGTCTACCGTTTCGTCGAACTTCCCAACGCTGCCGTCAGCGAAACGCTGGCGAAGATGCTGAACGATCCGATGCGGCAGGTTCGGATTCACACGATGTCGGCACTGGCACATTCCGGCGACGCCCGCGCGGTGAAACATCTTTACACGACGATTGACGACGACGACCAGGAAGTTCGGCTTCACGCGGGCCGCGTCATCAAAATGCTTTTGCAGAGGTTTCCAGCCAGCGCCGTCTCTACGTCCGACTCGCCTCTGAGTCCGGCCGAGGCTGCCGAGTTGCTGCGGCCGATTCCGCCGTCGGAGATAGAGCGGCCCGTCGCTTACGTCGAAATGTACGGTGGCGACCGCATCGCCGGCAAAGTGATCAGCTACGTTGGTCGTCAGCAAGGTTCGCAGGCAGCCCGTTTGCCGCATGTTTTGTTCGAGCCGACGAGTGCATCCGTCGTGCCCATCAACGATTCTAGTTCGTCGTCGTCAGGCCACGCCCGCATCGTGGCCAATTGGATTCGTCGCGTGGTTTGGCAACGTCGTGGCGGAACGGTTCATTATCAACCCGCGACCGTTCTGTTGCGCGGCGGCGGCCGCACGGAATATCGCAGCTTGAAGTGGAGCGAACACGGCGTCATGCTGCTAACGTCGGACGGAATTGAAACGATCGACTTTGACGACATTGCCGAGTTGCATCTGCCCGCAGCCGATGCGTGGCAAGCGTGGTACGAACAACTGGCGATGGCTGGCGTCAAACCGGCGGATCAACTTTTGCGGGTCGGCAGCGTCGACGGGTCGGTCATCACGATTCCCCAGCACCGGTTTCGGACGTTTCTTTACACCGAGTCGACCGACCCGCGGAATTGGGGACACGGTTTTCAGCCGCCTTGGTGTCTTGATGTGCTGTCGATTCCACAGCCGACGGTTTGGCTGCGAAGTGTCGCGCCGGCGACCGACGTTCCGTTGTTTCCGCCGTCGGGATACGAGCCGCGCACCAACGTGCTGTACGACTGGCAAACGGATAACAGTGTTCTTCGCAGCGGGCTGGTCACGGCGAATCGACCGTTTCGGTGGGGCTTCGGGGTTCATGCCGACAACGTGTTGCAGTTTCCCGTGCCCGCGGCGGCGATCGGTTTTCAGACGCACGTGGGGCTCGACAAGAGCGTGGGCAATGGCGGCTGTGCGCGGGGCGTGGTCAGAACGCGACACAAGGATCAAAGTACGGTCGTGTTCAAAAGCCCGCTACTGATCGGCTCGGACAAAGTCCACACGACCGGCAAACTCGCGATCGCATCCGTCGAGTCGCCAGCGCTGCTGGAACTCGTCGCCGACTCCGCCCACGCCGATCGGCCGCCGGGTGCCGATCCATTTCACATCCGTGACATGGTCAACTGGTCGCAGCCGCGTTTCCTGCTCGATCCGGCCCGCATGCAGGCTTCCATCACTACGCACACGCGGCAAGTCATCCGCGACCTCACCGGTTGGGACGTCAAGGAGATGCGCGGCGGCACGACGGAGATCGCGAATCCTTGGTGGTCAGACAATCGCAACAAGTTTCAGCCCGTCCTGGTCGTCAAAAATACTCCTGTAACGCTGATACGCACGATCCCCGCGGGTGTCCAGGCGCATCAAGTCCTGCTGAAAGTCTGGCGGACGGATTCCACCGTCGAGCGGTCACGAATCAAAGTGAGTGTTGATGACACGCTCGTTGGCACATTCGAGATTCCGATTCGCAGTTCGACGCAGCAACCATTGCCAATCGCCGTTCCGCTGAACGTCCCGAAGAACCGCGAAGTGACTTTGACCGTCCGCCATCTCGACGAAACGATCGGCGGCGAAATCCACTGGGGCGACGTGACCTTCGACGACAAACTGCCTTCGCCACTGGTTCTGCTGGACGACTACGGAGCGCCCGCCGCCGTCAACAAGAAAGACACGGCCAAGGCCACCTTCACAACCGACGATGTACTGTCCGGCCAGCGAGCGATGAAGTTGACACCCGGCAGTCGCTTTCAACTCCCGGTTGGCACCGTTCTCAAAATCCGCGAACAGCCTGGCGAGGATGCGTTCCGCTACCTGCGTTTTGCCTTCCGCAAAGTCGGCGGCGGAACGATCTCGCTCGAATTGCACCAGCCCGATGAATTGCTTCCGCCAATCCGTTACGATGCCGGCGCGGGCGAACCGGGCTTCGGCAAGTCGAACAAAGTTTGGGGAGCCGGCATTCCCGACGTTTGGGTCATGGTCGAGGTCGATCTCTTCACGGACTGGGGCGAGTCGCAAATCGACGGCCTGGTCCTCGGCACACCCGACGGTGACTACGCCTTGTTCGACTACGTCTACCTCGCCCGCAACCGCCGCGATTTCTCGCGCATCGCGGGTGTCCCGTCCCTGGCCGACAACAACTACCGAGCACGCCGAGCGCTAATCCAACCCATCCTCGACAAGACCGCCCCAGCGATCGTCGCCATCGAAGTCGAAGGCCGCAAAGGAACGGGCGTCCTGTTCGGCGACCAAGGCCACGTCCTCACGGCAACGAGTGTCTTAGGCGGCAACGATCGTCCAGCCACCGTCCGCCTGTCCAACGGAAAACAAATCAAAGGAACCACCAGCATCGCCCCCGACTCCGCAACCGGTTTCATCAAACTCGCCGAGAAACCAGAATTGCCAGGCCTTGCCCTGAGCAAAAAAACAAACCTGCCCAACATCGGTATCTACGTCGGCTATTCATTCACCCCACAGACTTTCAAAAACCGAGCCGGCTCCTACCTGACGAACCTCATCTCCTCAGACGAAACCACCTTGCAGACCAACTTCATCCTGAACGGCGCGCTACCAGGGGGCCCCCTCTTCGACGAAAACAGCAACATCCTCGCCATGCACGAAGAGCCCAATCCACCCAAACCTCGACACTTCAATCGCGTCTCGAAAGCACCGTCTCAACAAGCCGCACAGCCACCGAATTAAGTCGGCAACAAAAATCAGCGTTGCGTTTTTTTCTCTTTCCGCTCCCGCATGATCTTGGAGAGATACTTAGCCGTTTCGTCACCGATTACATTGTAGCCGGCAAGGTTGGGGTGACGGTCGCTATACCAATTGGGAAGATGACCGAGGATGGCGTCCAGCTCATTGCTCATCACCAACACGCTGGAGCCGCTGACGTAAGGCTTGACGAGTTCGTGAAACTTATCGGGAATCTTGGCCAGCGGATATCGCCGGTAGTTGAGCATATTCGGCCCCTTCTTCAACTCGGCGACGTAGCGAGGATGCAGATCGAAGACTTCGAGGTTTTCCTTTTTGGCGACCTGGCAAACAAGCTCGCTCGCCAACGCGGTTTGCTCCTCTGCCGAATATGGAATATTGGTCGTTGGAATGATCAAGGCTTGTGGGTGATCACGTCTCAGCAAGGCGATCAACTCGTGCAGATGTTTGGGAAACTCCTCTTCGAAATTCTTCAACCGCCCCCGATCGTTGATGCCGTAGCGCACAAAGATGTAGTCGAGACCCGGAAGCTTGGACACAGCTTTTTCGTATCGCCCCGAATCAATCAAGCGACGAATATACTCGCCGCTGATTCCGGATTGAATGACATGCGTCGGCGGAAGATCGCCTTCTGCCGCAAGAAGTTGCTCGATCACCTTTTCGAGGTGAGGTCCCTTCGGTTTGATGATTCGCGGGATACTTCCTTCGGTTGTGCTGTCGCCCAAAAGGAGGATTTGAATTTTGCCTTCATGCTCGCCACGAGCTGGGGACGCGATTGAAAGAAAACCGATGAGGGTAACGAGGATTGGAAGCGAACAGATTTTCATAGCGTTGCATCTCTTATTGTTGTATCCGGTCGGCGTGGTGGCGCGGTTGATGTCAATCTTGTCTGAGGAGTCGCTCTAGCAGATCCTCGACTCCAACCGATGCTGCTGCTTCGTGCATATAGTCAAAGTCCGCGGCAGAACCGAGAAGTTCAACCAACCGGGACACGTCGTCCCACTGGCGTTCAGAGGTTTCGTTGGTCTCGCGATACCACTCGAGTTTGCTGACGATCATACCGCGTCTTCCGTCATCTCGGCAACTAGATCAACGTCCATGGTCGAGCGAGCGGCTCCGTGAAACGAACTGGCAACGCTTCCAGCGACATAGTGCCGAATCTCCAGCTTTTGCAACGCAGAGACGACGGGAGCAAGAGCGTCGACCAGATCATCCGTTTCATTCAATGACAGTTCTCCTGCTGCCAACTCCGAACGGCGTCCGCCAATGCCTTGCCATAGGTCAACTCAATGAACATCAATTGGACATCGCCGTCGCTTAGGTTCGGATGTTGACGACGAATGGCATCCAACGCCATGTTTTTGACGCGTCGCGACATGGCACATGTTTTCCTGATCCGCTCTTGCGGCGACATTTGTCGAAAACATTCCAAGTGAATCGCTGCGGCATCAGGTGAAGTATCCGTCGTGTAAACCGGTGGATTCATGAGCTTATTCACGCTCCTCTATGTGATGTCCACTTAGCCCTCAGCTTACTTTTCGTTCCGCCGCCTTTTTCGAAAAGTGTCCAGCCACCACTCGACGTGCAACGAAGAACTTCGGCAGGCTGGACTGCCACCAGCGGAGTTTGGCGTTCTGATGTTCTTCGCTCATTTGGAATCACCGCTGACTAGGAATTCACCTCGCTTGGGACTTCAACCACAACCCAATTAGACCAACGACAAGTGACGCGACACAGAGTGACAAACCGATAGCAGCAAACATGCCATCCGGGTAACGGCGATTAACTGTGTTCGCCCATTCCCCAGAGCAACTAACCATGCCGAGCAGGAAAAGTAGGACGCTAAACAGACAACCAAGGCGTGCGGGACGAGCGGGGGAAGGCCCATCCGAGTCAGGCTTGTCGGGAGTGCTGGGCATGGGGGTATTATAGCAAAGGCCGAATTTCTGGTGGTTTTTCGCATCTTTGTTTTGGACGTGAACAGTTGCGACATCTATATTTTAGTTGGATTCCTTATTGTCCTGGAGTCGCAATACTCCTTCTAGTGAAGTACTATATTCAACCGACAATTACAATAATTGCTGGGTGGCTCAAATGGCGAAAGCAAAGAAAAAGGGGACACAAGAACCGTTAAGAATGGTGTACATGGTGCCATGCGACAGTGTTTCTAAAGACCCAAACACAGGCAAGGCAACGCTGTATGGATTATTTGACAAAATCTGGCTTGAAAATATTCCAGGGGTGATACCACGATTTTCCGTCTTTGCGAAACTTGATGGTCTTGGCAAGTTTCCTGTTATCGTGGAAGTTGTTGACCCAAAGGGAAAGATCATTGAGTCTTCAAAGTTGGATTTGGAAGTGAAAAAGGACGGTTTCGCAATACTTCACATGGACTTTGGCAATGTTGACGTTCGGAAGGCCGGTGATGTAGAGATTAGAATAATGAGTGGGCGTCGAATGGTCGGCAACGCCCGCATTCCAGTTGCAAAAAAGAAGCAAGCGAGGTCTCCTCGAAAGAAGAGGGGTTAATATGACAGTTACAGTAACTGTGGACGACAACCAGGCAGCTTCCGAGCTGTCGGTAGAAGTGTCGACGGGCCTTGGAACTATGTTCACGGCGTCGGCTGTCGATAGTGATGCGATGGTTTCAGAGATCAACGATCTAAGCTCTGACCGCTGGGTGGTTGGGCGGCCTATTCCAGTTGTGGTTTGGAATTACTCGTTTGAGTCCTCATCGTATGTGGCAAGCATGTCAGACGCTAACGTAAACGCTTCTGGAGACACTCCACAAGAGGCTATAAACAATCTAAAGGATGTGATTGCCGCTAAAATGACATTTTTCTCTTCGCGAGCATTGAGCGACTTTGGGAAGAAACTGCGAAAGCAATACTCTGTACTACGTTGCTTTATCTACGACGGTTAACAACGGATGCCTCGCAAAAGCCGAACTCAAATTACGAAGGAAATGGCAAGGAGAATCGCCAAGAAACTAAATGCTCAAATTGATAAAGCCGGCAGCGCCCACGACTTGGCTAGCGTCTTTCATGACGGTTTGATCATAGCTCAATTTGGCATTCGTCGTGGATCAAGGGGGAATGCTGGGCATGATCACATTCCATCTGATATTTTTGTGGGGCCCAACTTCACCAGGCAACTAGCGCAGTGCACGAAAAGCAGGGATCAGTGGATTCAAAAACTTATTGAGGACGGAATCATCGATGGTGATGTTATCTGATGAGTGCGTGAACCCAAGCCTGCATTATCACTCCTTGAGTGCATGAGTTCTCTCCCGCACACAATTCACTGTAGGGCCGCTCTCTAGGAGAGCAGTCCCGCGTCTTGGCGGCGCAATCGTCTTATAAGCGAACGTAGGGAATCCAGGTACGGATTGAGTTCGATTCCCCTTCTCTCAGCTAGGCTTGCTTGGCCTTGCGTTTGGCTGCCTTCACCAATATTTCACGTGCCCACGTTCCGACTCTGGGTTCCGCAATCTGCTTGATCAGCTCGTATTCTTCGTCTGTCAGTTGCAGTACGAATGCAGGCTTGCGCTTCTCAGATTCAGGGACAGTCGGGCGTCCTCGCTTCTTTTTCTTAGCCATTAACACTATAT
The DNA here is from genome assembly GCA_964343305.1 of uncultured Pirellulaceae bacterium. Lineage (GTDB taxonomy): Bacteria > Planctomycetota > Planctomycetia > Pirellulales > Pirellulaceae > CAYFJO01. The sequence continues at coordinate 45,794 of CAYFJO010000027.1, forward strand.
CGAACAAATACACAATAAAGGATTGCAAACGACGAATAAAACTATATAGTAAAAATCAAAGGAGATCAACCCCCAACAAAAAACGGTAGTGGGTGATTTTGCGTTTTAGAAGCCCGGCTTTTTCGGAAAAGCCGGGCTTCTTTTCTTCAAAGTCACCCACTACCCAAAAAACCCGGAATCGACGCCAATCGAAACCGGGCCAACTACAACCAGCGATTCGCTAATTGCAGCCTAGACATCTTCACTTTAGCGAATCGCCTCAACAGAGGAAAGATTCGCGATAGAAGACACTCTTCTGTGATTCTTGTGAAAGGCTGCAACAATGTACTTTTGGATGGAAATGTCCACACCAACCGATGAGCCGGAGCGACTTCACAAATGAGCGATGCAAAAGGTCCAGTCCCGTGCCCTCAGCACGACGAGTTGACAGAGTTTAGTGCTGGACGTCTTCCAAGTGATATGGTTGGCAAGATCGGCGCTCATGTCGAGCATTGCGATAAATGCGCCGAAACCATCTCGTTGATGAGCGAAAGCTCAGACACACTGCTGACCGAGTTGCGCGGCAGCAACCAGCACACCGAAATGTGTAGCGATGCTGATCGAGACCGCGTTGTGCAGCTCATTAACAGAGTTGGGACAGAGGCTTCCGAGGCCGAAAAGGACGATGCGACGAAGGCCCATCCCGTACCAGCGAAGCTCCAAAAGGTGGTTGATGACCTTGCCGAAACGGGCCTGCTCGACGCGAACAGAATTGCGGAAGTGATCACTTCTTTGCCCGAAGATAAGCGCGATGATCCTCAGGAGTTCGCCAAGGCATTGATCCGCCGGAAGTTACTGACCAAGTTTCAGGCAACCGCCGTCTGTCAAGGAATGGCCAAGAGCCTGGTCTTCGGTGCGTACGTCGTGTTGGACAAGATCGGCGCCGGCGGGATGGGGATGGTCTATCGAGGGCAACATCGTCGCATGAAACGAGAGGTGGCCATCAAGGTGCTGCCGGGTGGTTCCTTGAACGACGATGATGCTGTCGAGCGGTTTTATCGTGAAGTCGAAGCGGCCGCCAAACTTTTGCACGCAAATATTGTCACTGCGTTCGACGCGGGGCAACATGGCAATTCGCATTTTTTGGTGATGGAATATGTCAACGGCAAAGATCTGGGCGTCGTCATTCGAGAGCGGGGACCTTTGCCGGTTTCCGCAGCCGTTGATTTGATAATTCAAGCAGCGCGGGGATTGGAATACGCTCACGGCGAAGGTTTGATTCATCGCGACATCAAACCCGCCAACTTGCTGGTGGACAAGAAGGGCACGGTCAAGATTTTGGATATGGGCCTGGCGCGACTTGCCGCGGCGACAACAGGCGATGACGGGTTGACCAAGTCTGGACAAATCATGGGCACGGTCGACTACATGGCCCCAGAGCAAGCGGCCGACACACGCAAAGCGGATGCGCGATCCGACATTTACAGTTTGGGCTGTACGCTCTATCGGCTTTTGACTGGCCAGTCAATGTTCGATGGCGAAACGATCATGAACAAGATGATGTCACACGCCCAACTGCCGCCGCCGGATTTGCAGATACAACGACTCGACGTCTCCGACCAGTTGAATGCCGTGTTTCAAAAGATGGTTGCAAAGTCACCGGCCGATCGCCAGCAATCGATGAGCGAAGTGATTGCGGATCTTCACGCCTGCATCCAAGACGACACAATCCAAGCAGCGTCGGCGCACACGATTCAAACTCCAGGCCGTCACGAAGCGAGTTCGGACAGCCAGTTGACCGACTTTTTTGATGGGATCATGCCGGTTGAACAGAGTGTCTCAACAACTCCAAAACCGGCGGCCGACGAACAGACCATTGACCTACAGGATTCCAGCAAGCCGGACACAAAGGTGGAAATTGCCGAAAGCAGTTCGGTGAAGGCTCAGGCGCTGCCACAGAAGGAAGATTCTCGGCGCAGCCGCCATATCGGCCTTTGCCTTGCGGGGCTTGCGATCTTGCTTGGCGTGATGGTGTTCTTCATTCGCACGTCAAACGGCACGGTGCGGATCGAGATTCTCGATCCTAGTCTCGATGTCGTGTTCAATTCGACCGGTTTGCTTATCAAAGGCGACAAGAAGTTCGAGGAGATCAAACTCGTTCCTGGCAAAGACAGATTGAAGATAACGCGCGGCGAGTTCGAGTTCTACACCGATGAGTTTGAATTGAAGAAGGGCGGCGATGTCGTCATTCGCATCGAGTATTTTGATGGCAATGTTCGAGTCTCCAAAGACGGCGATTCGATCTCGGTGAATAGCCCACGGCGGAGCTCGATAGCACAATCGGATGAGAGCGCGGTACCGAAACGCAGAGTCGACTGGGACGACGCTACCACGATCCGACTATCATTAGCAGTTGCCCCTTTCGATGTTGAGCAAGCCAAAGAGCACCAAAGTGCTTGGGCGAACCACCTGGGCATTCCCATCAAAAAAGAAGTCAAATTGTCCGACGGAGAAACAATGACATTCATGCTCGTCCCGCCCGGGAAGTTCAGGATGGGTGCCGGCGATGACGATCAACTCGCAGCGCCCAATGAAAAGCCACAACATCCGGTGACGCTTACACAGCCATTCTACATGGCGGCAACCGAGGTCACCGTGGGGCAGTTTCGTCAGTTCGTCGTTGACACAAAGTATGTCACCAGCGCCGAAGCAGATGGGAAAGGAGCGTTTAGGGTGAAAGGGCGGACACGTGCCGCTGAATGCATCTGGAGTGATAGCGCCGACGAGTTGCCTGTCCGAGCGGTCGGTTGGAAGGACGCCCAAGAATTCTGCGATTGGCTCGAGGACAAGACTGGAAATACGTATCGACTTCCGACAGAGGCAGAATGGGAATACGCATGCCGTGCCGGGACAACAAGTGCCTATTGGTTTGGCGACGAGTTTGTCGGAGAGTTTGCGAGTGCGTTCAGCGGCGACGAATCCGCCATAGTGATTCCTGGGACTTATCCCGCGAATGCATTTGGGCTGTACGAAATGCATGGAAACGTTCACGAGACCTGTTTCGATTCAGGTCGTGTGTACACGGAACAAGCGGTGACCGACCCCGTGGGCAAGATCGCAGACACCGTCGTGGTTCGTGGGGGAGCCGCGAGTTCAGCGGCTTCGAGACTGAGATCGTCGCACCGATATGTGGCGGATGCCAGATTCGCTCCAAACGCCAGTTTCGCAACAACAGTCAAGGGGTTTCGCGTTATCCAGGTGATCGACGCGATCTCGAACGTCAGCGGTTCTTCATCGACACCTCCCGATCGCCAATGAAAGAATTCCTGGCGCGATACTCGTGGCTGCAACTGCAATCGGTCTTTGGCCAAAGTCACTGCAACCGAAAACTGTGCAAACGTCCACACCAAACTGGGCAATTAGTCGTCACGATTTGTGCCACGATCAGGGGATTCGCCGCAGCCGAATGCGTCGATGATG
>CAYFJO010000028.1:0-48401 GCA_964343305.1 uncultured Pirellulaceae bacterium
TCGAGGCCGGGATCGACAAACTCGTATCCCTCGGCTGCGAACGAATCGACGTCACTTTGCCTCATCTCGCCGAAGTGCTCGGTGCGCACCGGGCGATCATTTTTGCCGAGGCCTCGTCGTACCACCAGCCGTTCTTGGCAGAGCGGGCCGACCAGTACGGCGACGACATCCGGCCGCTGCTGCAAGGTGGCTTGTTGCTGCCCGCCGTCGACTATCTCAAAGGGCAACGAGTTCGCCGCGTGGTCGGCAAAGCCTGGGCGAAGGTGTTTGCCTCGGTCGATTGCCTGCTGACGCCCACCACACCGATCGCCGCCACTCGGTTCGGCCAACAAACGGCGGCGCTGCCCGGCGGCGAAAAGCCACTTGTACGAGCTTATCTGGACCTGACGTTGCCGTTCAATCTGACCGGCCACCCGGCCCTGTCGATTCCGTGCGGGTTTTCGAAAGAAGGGCTACCAATCGGGATGCATCTGGTGGGCAAACCGTTCGAGGAAGCCACGATTCTTCGCGTCGCGCACCAGTACCAACGGCAGACAGACTGGCACCAAAGGGCCGCACCCGCGAATAAAGAAACCACCGACTGAGCCGGTCACTCTTTGTGCTGGGTGATGATTCGCCAATGAATCTAGATTCTCGCAATGCAACATCACGATGGATTTCGACCGCAACTCGACAAGACGCGTCGGCAGGTTGAATCGAATTCTTTAATCAAAACCTGGTTTGGTACGAGAATTGCCAAACATTCTATTGCGTCTGAAACAGCCTTTGGCTTGGCACACGAGTTGCTATCAATGAATCGCAAGCGTCATGAAAAACGCTTCATTCGCCACCAAGAACACCACTTGCTAGCGAGTCGATTCAAGATTGGTATTGTAACATTTGCAAAATCCAAGCAACATTGTTGCAATTCTGGCCAAGGCACGACCCGGACCTGACCAGTTCCCGTCGAACGAGTTGGCGGCAAATTTGCTCATGGAAGGCAAATGCCCCATCAATACTCGCGCCGGGAGAAAAACCGTACCAGGACACATCGACTCCAAGGAAGGAGAAAAGCGATGGGAACGATCCAATGTCTTTTGCTGCTTGCTGCAGCCACGGCCCCGAGTGAAACCGTTCTACTTCAGTTTACTTCCGAGCATTGCAAGCATTGTCGGAACATGGAACCGACGATGGAACGGCTAAAATCGGCGGGATATCCAGTTCGTGCGATCGACGTCGACCGCAGCCGCCCATGGGCCGAACACTATCAAGTCAAAGGGGTCCCAACATTTGTCATGGTCACCGGCGGAAAAGTCGTGGACCGAGTTGAAGGATTCACCAGCCACGCACGTCTCGCACAGATGTACGAAACGGCCAATTTCACGCCAGCAACATCGGACACGCGATCTTCACAATTCCCCGGCAACCACAAGTCTGAAGCTGGACCGTCGAGTGCCACAAAGATTCGTCAGGTCAGCCACACGGCTCAATTGACGCAGACACGAAAACTCTCCGCCGAGCAAATCGCCAGCCAAGCCACGGTCCGACTCAAGATCGAAGATGCCACGGGCTATTCCTTTGGCACGGGGACGATCATCGACGTCCACGGGGAGGACGCACTGGTCCTGACCTGCGGTCATTTGTTCCGCACTTCGGGCGGCAAGGGCAGCATCACGGTCGATCTGTTCGCAAATGGAACGTCAACTTCCGTCCCAGGCAAACTGGTCTATTACGAAGCGGACAAAGCCGATATCGGATTCGTCACCCTTCGTCCTGGCATCGACATCGCCGCCGTCACTGTCGCCCCACAAAGCTATCGCCCCCAACGTGACGATGCCGTGTTCAACATCGGCTGCAACAACGGCCGCTCGCCAACCCTTCGCCGCAGCAAAGTCACGTCGCTTGACCGCTATGCCGGTCCGTCGAACATCGAAGTTGCTGGCATGCCCGTCAATGGACGCAGCGGCGGTGGGCTTTTTGCCTCCAATGGGATGCTGATCGGAGTTTGTAACGCAGCGGATGATCAAGACGATGAAGGAATCTACGCCGCCCTGCCAACGATCCACGATACGCTGGCAGCAATCGGACAACAGCAAATATCAGCACGTGCCGAACAGATGCTGGCAAAGTCGAACGAGCCCCAACGGAACTCATCCATCGACTCCAATCAACGCAAATTGGATGGGGCACTGAAAGCGCCCGACATGCCGTCACGCCCATTGACATTTGCATCGACCAATTCGGGCACCGAGATCATCGCTGTGGTACGCACACCTGACGGTAAAACTGAAACCGTCGTCATCCGAAATCCGTCCGCCGCGTTGTTACATCAACTTCGCCAGTCGCAACCGCCGAGTGGCTCTGAGCGAACCATCGATGGAAGCAACTTCGCCGGATCATTCCCATCCGATTGGCCCGATGACCAATCGAATGGCCCAGTGCTTCGCGGCCAATCCCAGGATTAGAGCCTTACACCGTAACGTCGGAACGCCGTGTGCGCATTGTTGTAGGACGGTTCTCCAAACCGTCCAAGACGGATTGAAAATCCATCCTACGCGGCTTCGAAACCAGGCAGTTTCATTTGCCGAAGCGGATTGGCACAAGACATCAACCGCTCACGATAGCCTTCGGCCAAGTTGATGATCATCTCAAGAATGAGCAAGTCCGCGCGACTCATTACATGACGGGCACTTCGACTGCCCAAGCCGCGAACCATTTCTTCCAGCACTTCTAAATGCAACAGCATCGCCTGCGTTGCGGTTACGCCTGCCGTGGCGAACAGATCGGCCAGTTGCTCCATCTCTTCGCTGAGATTGCCCGACCCCATGATCACATATGCTCGCAAAACCTCGCGATAGGGCGAAACGAGCGGATCCGGCAATTTCGATTTGTTTGGCCCGTCATCGAGCGCGTTGCGGAGCACTTCGCTGGCGTGGGGCTCGTCGCATCGAATGGATTCCAAACCTGAAATCAATTGACGTTGTTGGGCGAGCAGGCGAGTTGCTTCATCGTGCTCCATTTGCAGCCGATGTTGATGCACCTGGTCCAGGCGGCGGTTTTCTTCGAGCAAGCGATGCCGCTCCATCGCGCGGGCGACCAACCAGATCAGCGTTCGCGTGGTTGTCGAATTCACACACACATAGGCATCGGCTCCCGCTTCGAAACACAGCGCCGCCATTTCCTGATCGCTCTGCTGGCCAAGCACGATGATCGGCTGATCGTCGCTGCTGCCGGCGCGAATGGCGTCAAGCAATTCCAACGCATCCAATTCGACGCTTTCGTGCCCAACAAGCACTGTGTCAAAAATCTCGTCGCGCAAACGAGCCAAACCGGTCGCCACACCAACGGCTTCTTCCAGCAAAACCTCGGAAGCGCTGTCGGCCGCAAAAGCCTCTGCCAGCCAGCTTCCCGTTCGGTCCGTCCCCGTAACAAACAGCACGCGCATCCGTGGTGGCAGGAATCCCCACGGAGTTGACGGCAATTTGCGTTCTGTTTCTTGAAGGTCAATGCTCATAAGCGTCAAGCAGGTCCTAGCTGTCAAGTCGCGCGGACTTACGCGATAATGATTGTCGAAAAGGACTTGTATCGACAGGCACCAGTGCGGTCAACGGCAATGGCCTGATTCGAACTGCTAGCACCCGCGAGGCGAAGTCGCCCCATACTTCCGAAAGGAACAAAAACGTGGATCCATTTTTGACCATCATGCAAATCGCGGCGTTGTCGACGGCTGGAATGTGCCACGCGTTGTTGGGCAGCGTCAAGCTTCCTTTGGCTCATAAGCTCAAGATAGACGAAGGCATGGTGGGCGGTTTGGTCAGTGTGTTTGGATTCACGTTGATTCCCATGGCCTTCGCGGCCGGCTTCCTTGCCGACTCGATGGGCAAGAGTGTGGTGATGATTGGCGGCTGTGCGGTGCTGATCCTAAGTGTTCTCGTACTATCCTCAATGCGAAGTTATGCCGTCACACTTCTTGCCGTGCTGTTGCTCGGTACGGGCTGGTCGGCGCTCGTCAACGTGCTTAACGCCACGCAAGGCCCAGCGTTTTTACCGCTCGAAGAAATCAAGGATCGACTGTCTTATGCAATGAACATGGGCGACTTCGTCTTCGGCATGGGCGCGTTTGTGATGCCGCTCGCTGTCGCGTTTTCTATCAGCAGATTTGGCTTACGAACAACTTTTCTTTGGTTTGCCGTGTTGCTCACGATTCCTTTGGCACTCACTTTTGGTGTCGACTGGGAGCGAATCGCCGCGCCACCATCCGAAACGGTTGACAATGCGTTTTCTACACTGCTGTCCGACAGATTTGTTTGGGTCTGTTGCATCGCCTTCTTCTTTCATGTTCCAATCGAAGCTTGTGTGGCAACCTGGGCGACGACTTTGATGAGAGACCAGAAAGTCGACGAATCACGGGCGTCGACTTTGCTTTCCGTTTTTTGGCTGACCTTTACACTCTCGCGGCTCGTGGCAGCATTGACGATTCCCAAAGGGGCGGACCATGTCATCATTGTCGCGATGGCCGGCCTCTGTGTCATTTTCACGATCGGACTAGTTGTCAATCGCAATGCTTCTGTCACCTGTAGCCTCATCATCGCGGCTGGAGCCATTCTGGGACCTATCTTCCCAATCTTGATCGCCTTGCTTTTGGGTCACGTCGAACCGGTGCTACACGGACGAGCGATCGGACTTTTTTTCTGCATTGGTGGTGTTGGTTGGGCGGTGGTTCCATTCGCGGTGGGCGCACTGGCAAAGAAAACCGGTGTGCGAAAGGCGTTCGTTGTGGTGGCCGGCTGCGCGGTATGCCTCACGGTCCTTTGTCTTGTCTTGAACTATTTCGATTAAGAAATTCGACTAAGAAAAAGGTGGCAAAAAGTTGCAGTTAAACAGTTGACGAAAACAGACTTTGCGGCTAAAACTATTGAAATTGAGAATTGATATCATTTGTACTCCATCGAATTCCCCGATGAAAACCAGCGAAATGGTAGAAATTGACGCCGAAAAAGCACGAGACCGTGAAAGTGACGAAGTCCAAGAATCGGCAGAAATGCGATCAACTTGGACCACCGAAGAACTGCTCGGTGACCGAAAAGAGATCTTGATTCTCCACAACACCGAAACATATCGATTGAGAATCACACGGAACGGGAAACTTCTTTTGCAGAAGTAGCCCTGCGGTTTGCCGCTCTGCAATGGGCGTGGCTCGGAGCACACACCCCTTGCAGAGCAGTAAAGTTGTTTACTCGCTTCACCCAGCCCAACGGCATTGTGAAAGCACTCGCCAGCTCAGTCAGCCGCCGCTGACCAACGCCAGCTATCTACTTCGCTTTCCCCACCTAACGCCCGCCTCTGCCGTGAGCCAGGCACTCGTTTATTGTCGTTCAGCGCGATCAGTCTGCGGCTGCGCAACTTGCTCGCGCTAGTAATCGCTGCGCAGCCGAATTGTTCGTTGAGGAAACCTCATCATGTCAAAACTACTCTCCAAAAGCCTTGGGCGGTCGCCAGCCAGCCGTCGTGCATTCACACTTGTTGAACTGCTGGTCGTGATGGCCATCATTGCCATCTTGGCGTCGTTGTTGCTCGTCGGTGTGCAAGCGGCACGCAAGTCAGCCCGTCGTACTGCTTGCCTGAACAACTTGCGACAGATTGGATTGGCCAACGTAAACTTTGAATCGATTAACAGTCACTTTCCGCCAAGCTGGCAGGAAGTGGCTCCCGGCGGTTCTGGTGAAGTGAATGCCTGGTCGGCCCAAGCACTGTTGCTGCCCTTTCTGGAAGAAGATCAACTTCACGAGGAGATTGACTTTCGCTTAGATTACAACTTGGCCCCCAACGTCGAATTGGCCGACGGCTCGACATCGCCGTTGGCAGCGATGCGCGTGGGCCCCTTTGTTTGCGCGTCTGAGGAACGGGACGAGGTCCGTTTGAGCGGCGGAGACCCGGTTCACTATCCGTTGAACTACGCGACCAACAACGGTGTTTGGTTTGTTTGGGACCCCGAGACGGGAGAAGGCGGCGAAGGTGCGTACTATCCCAACAGCAATTTGAGTCCGGAAAACATAGTCGACGGATTAAGTCACACGATCGCAATGGCCGAAGTGAAGGCTTACAACCCCTATTATCGTAATGCAGCACTTGATCATGCTGCCTTGGCAACGATTCCGACCGATGCCGAAATCTGTTCGCTCGGTGGCGACTTCAAAAGCAGCAGCGGCCACACCGAATGGATCGACGGGCGTACTCACCAGACAGGTTTCACAACCGTCTTTACGCCAAACACCCCGGTCCTCTGTACGGTAGGAACGGACGATTACGATCGAGTGGACTGGACCAACCAGCAGGAAGGCAAGAGCCCAACGGTTCCGACCTATGCCGCCGTCACGTCGCGCAGCTATCACCCCGATGGCGTGAACATCGTGATGCTCGATGGTTCCGCCCACTACGTGCGCGACACAATCAACCTGGGCGTCTGGCGTGCGTTGTCTACCAGGCGAGGAAAAGAAAAGCTTCCCAACGACGCTCAACTCTCCCAATAGTGTTCCAACACAGGCAGAGGCCCGGCGTCTGGCGATGTCCGGGCTTCTGCTCATGGGTGAAAAGAAATGAAAAACGAACACAAGTCGATCACGTCACACCAAGCCGCCAAGTTGATCTATCGCACGGACAGCCCGACTGCCGCACAAGTCGCTGAAGTGGAGGGCGCTATCGAATCCGGATTGCTTGCTGCACCCCGAAAGGGCGGATTGCTCAGCAAAGCAACGACAACTCCCGCCGCCGTGGCCTCGTTTCTCGCCGAAAAGTCGATGGAGCGGAGAACGAAGCAATTCCAGCGCAACACACCGACGAGTGACAAACGTGGGCACTCGGAAGAGATTGGCAACATCCTCAAGACGTCGTTGCGCGAGTACTTCCTGGCCGTGCTGTTGTTGCGGAAATCGAAATCGGCAACCACACGTTTCGAGTGCGGCGTGATCATTGGGCAGGTGGTCGTGTTGACGGTCTTCGCGCTTGTGACCGTCGGTGTGATCTGGTCAACGATCGTGCCAAGCCCCGCGTCGGAACGTATCGCAATCGAAGCGTGGCTCGATGCGAACACCGACGAGCATGAGGTACAGAAAGTTTGCCCACCAGCGGATCCACCCACAGATGACAGAGTCGTCATTCGCGTGGAATACCGTTACCGGCGGCCTCCAGGCAGAACCATCCAAACCATGCAGTATTTCACGATCGAGAACAATCAGGTCACGCGAGTTGATTCCGAGATGCCTTGACGACGTCCAAGAGTTACTTTCCGTCGTTGATTGCGGCTCGCGCTTCCTTTGTCAGGTTCATCAACTCTTCTTCGCTCGGAGTCTTTGACGGCACGCCATTTTCTGGAATCTCAAGCTTGGCAATCCAGGCGACACCGTTTAGCAGCACGTTGCGGAAGCTGTCGTTGGCCAGATTCGCATGACGATGCAGGCCGGTGAACCCGAAGCCACGACCGCCGTCAGGGCGCTCGTAGGCCCAGGCCAAGTGTTGCGGTTTGCTTTCTTTGACCGCTTTGAAAACATCCGCGTTGCCGCCTCGGCTGCTTGGTTTTTCGCGCACTGTGTTCAACGGCGCGACGGCGGACAGAATCGGTGTGACCCCTTTCATGTCAGGCACGAACCGCATGTGGTAATACCATTCGTCGCGAACGCTAAACGGCTCGACGCCATGCGTGATCGGATGTTCGGGGATCTCTTTGAACTCCGGCGTCCACCATGGGTTCACCGACCAGAACGTTTCGAAATACCCGCCCATCCATTGCAGGAAGTTGTCGCCTTGCTCGCCTTTGTTCACTTCGACCCCGTAGTGCATCGCCATGAATCCGGCACCTTTGCGAACTGCCGCGAAGATTTCCGGATCGGTCGCGGCACGGCGAGCATGATTCAACCCGACAACAATCGCGTCAGCGTGGGACAAATCCTTGGGCCAGTTTTTGCTGGAATGAACGACACAGTGGACGTTTTCATAATGAGCGTTGAGCGCGCGGGACAACAACATCGACGCCGCGACAAATTCGTGATTGCCCGGCGGTCCGTGCGTGCCGGCATCGCCGATGAAGACGATCTTGGTCATCTCATCTGGTGCGCCCCGCTGGCCTTCGTAGTCAAAGATGCCTCTTTCGGCGGCGGTGACGATCATGCCGCTCAACATCAGAAGAACGACGCATATAACGAAAAGAACTCTGGTCATTCGTGTCATGGCAAGAACTCCAAGTACAGATTTAGGTTGGACTAGCTCAACAAACCATCCACGATCCTACCTGGTTGGCCGTCAAGAAGCGACTGTTCGCGGCCATTGCGGTGATCGACAGGCGATCGCCATCGAGGCCGAACAGGTGAAGTAGCGTGGCGTGGTAATGCAAGATATCGGCAGCGACGTTCGAATCGAACAGATCGATCTGGCTATGCTCATCAACTTCCGAAGTTTAAGAGAACTTCGGAAGTCGGGTCACCTAAATGTTGCCAAATATGCCAATAAGTCAGCCATCGACCGCGAATCAATCTGCTTTTCAAGACCTTCTGGCATGAATGACAGCCCGGTGCTGCGCAAGTTCTCGATGCTGACCCGCAAGATCGTTTCGCTGCTGCCATCAGCACGCACCAGGCGAATGCTGTTGGCCGTCTCTTCGACAATCATGCCCGCGACCGTGCGTCCATCGTTTGTCACCAGCACATAGCTGGCAAACTTCGGTTTCAACTCGCGATTCGGATCGAGAATATCCGCCAACGTCGCTTCAGCCGGACGGTTGCCAATGCCCGCCAGATCCGCTCCGACCGACTTGCCATCGCCATCCAACTTGTGACATGCCGCACAGTTCTTTTTGAACAATGCCTTGCCGCGATCAACATCTCCATTCATTCGCAAAGACGTTTGGTACGCCGCCACAATCCTGTCACGTCCCGGCGTCAGAGATTGCAACAGCTTTTCCGCGAGACGTCGAATGCGGGTGTTCGGATGATCTTTCAGCAATACCAGTCGTGATCGTTGGAAGTCACTAAGTGCGATTGTTTTCCGGGTAACCAATTCCAGCGTCGCAAGCGTCCAATGGTCACGAGCAAACAACGTCTCGATCGCTTGTGCTCGCAACATGGGACTCAGCCGCGGCCAGCTTTTGTGAATTAAAGTAGCGACGCCAGGATCATCAATCTTGGCCATCGAACGGACTGCCGCTGATTGGATTCGCGGCGGCTGGCGCAATTGAATCAACTCCGAGAACAGCCAGCGATCAAACTTGGCAAGCGAGAGCGTTTGGACGGCTTCGACGCGAGCATCGATGGGCGCGTCATCGTCGACCGCAATCTTTCGAGCGTCGCGGGTGAGACTGGCAAGCAGTTTGCTGGAATCGGCCGTGAGAAACTGGCGTTTTACTTCGCCGCTCGCACGCCGCAGCATGGCACTCGAGATCATCTTCTTGGTTGACCGCTCGTTGTCGGGAATCGAAGCAAGACTTTTCAGCAACAGCGCGATTTCACTGCTGCGTCCACCCGCGCCGATTTGTGCCGCCAGCGATCCGAGCATTCGTTGCCCCTCGTCGCTTGTGCGAAACTTTTGCTTTGATGACAGTGCAGATAAAATATCGCCCGCACCATGCGCCAACGAACTTTGCACGGCCGTGCGCATCCACGGGCTCTCGGCATGGTTGACCGCCAATTGAGCCAACGCCTCGTTTCGCGGCAGACAAGACAGAACCGCACCCAAGGAAAACGCCAGTTGATATCGCACACGCGGATTGTCGTCATCCGTCATCGAATACATCTTGGCACGCAGCTCCGGCGCGTCGCTGACGATCGACTCAGCAAGCCGCAAAGCGTGAATGCGCACGTCAGGATGCGAATCGGCCAGGCGCGGCAAGACGATTTCGCTCGACAGTTGTCCGAGTCCATCGAGTGCGCACATCGCGTGAACTCGCGCGACCGGCAACTTCGAATTGGCCGCAAGTTTTTTCAGCTCAGTCGCCGCTCGCCGATCTTGCCGCTCGTACAACAACCGAGCCGCTGTGTCGCGATGCCATCCATTCGGATGCTCAAGCAGCCCGACAAGTTCATCGTAGCACAGGCTGCCTAGCCTGTCGGTTGTAGTGCGCGCGACAGGCTGGTCAGCCTGTCCCACGTAAACGATCCGGTAAATCCGCCCACGATCCGTGCCGCTCGCCGGATCGATCTTCTCAAGCATCCGCTTCGGCACAAACGCCGCACCTTCGATCAGTTCACGATACATATCCACGACAAACAAATTTCCGTCCGGCCCGTTCGCAAACTGAACCGGCCGATACCAAATGTCTGTTGAGGCCAGAAACTCGACGTCCTTGTCCGCTCGCAGCGCGACGAGGCCAAGTCGGTCCGACTCCAACTTCGCGCGGTAAACCAGGTTGTTCGTCACCTCGCCCACAAAAAGATTGCCGTGGTATTCCTCCGGCCAAGCATCGCCGCGATATATCGTGATGCCGCTGGAAGACGTGAACAATCCGCCAGGCCGGCTACCTTCGTCATCTGGCCGAGACGCCGCAACGGTTTTTGAACGCTCGATTCGCCACGGCTCCAGCGGGCTGATGCGATGCAGCTTTGCGAGTCGACCTTCGCCATTGATGTTGACCGCGGCTGCTGGCGGTGCAAACAACGGATTCCGCGCGATGTACCGCCCGTCGTACATCAAAAGCTGCATTGGATGGACGTTCGAACAAAGGAACTTGCGACCAAAATCGTCAATGCCCATGCCATGTTGGCCGCCGCCGCTAGTCAGTTCAAAGTCGCCCGTGCGCGGATCAAAAACCATACCGCGCGACCGCACCGACACCGCTTCGTCATCTGGCCGATCCGCGCGACGAATCTCGCCGCCCGCAAAACTGGTCGCAATGTGAATTCGATTGTCCAAACCCCAATGAAACGAATTCAACAAGCCACCACCGGCGAAGTCGCGTGCAAAGCCGGTCAACACCTTCTTGCGAACATCCGCACGACCATCGCCATCGGTGTCCTTGCAATACAAAACATCCGGTGCCGCACCAATGAAGACTCCGCCGTCGTAACAAATCACCGAAGTGGGAAACGCAACTTTGTCGAGAAACGTTGTGGACTTTTCATAACGGGCATCGTCGTCCTTGTCTTCGAGCAGTTTGATTGCGCCCGACGGTTTCGGGGGTTTGAACGCGTATTCGTTGAACTCCGGATACTCGACGACGTATATACGTCCGAATTCATCAAACGCCATTGCCACCGGATCACGAATCAACGGCTCGGCGGCGACCAGTTCAATGTGAAAGCCGGGGCGCAGTTGAAACGTCTTCAGTGCTTCGGCGGGCTCTCTAGGCGCGACGCGAAATGAATCGTCGGCCTGTGAGACAACACAGACCAGCAGCGCGATGAGGACGGCATTATGCATCGGCAAGCGATCGGAAGGCGAAGGCGACGTGAAGAGCCGTGCCCAGCGGCAGCGCGTCTTCGTCGACCTTGAATTTGGGGTGGTGGACACCGTAAATCGCCTCTTGCTCTTCGTTGCGAACGCCGATTCCCACGAAGCAACCGGGGACCTGTTCTGTGTAGAAAGCAAAATCCTCACCGCCCATGATGGGCGGGATTTCGTTGACATTCGATGCGCCCAGTAGATCGACGGCGATTTGTTTCGTCAGGTTCCACGACTGGCGGTCGTTCACCGTGGGCGGATAGTCGTTGCCAGGGAATTCGATTTCAAATTGACAGTTATTTGCGGCCGCGACGTGTGCCGCAATGTCGCGGAGTCTCGTCTGCAAATGCTGGAGATGCTCGGGCGTCAGAGCGCGGACAGTGCCCTTCATCTGGACCGCGTCGGGAATCACATTGCAGGCGTCGCCAGCGTGAATGGACGTGACGCTGATCACTGCCGAGTCCAGCGGATCGGTCTCACGCGAGACGATCGTTTGCAACTCGACAATCAATTTGGCCGCGGGCGTGATCGGGTCGACTGCAAGATGCGGCATGGCCGCGTGGCCACCAACGCCACGCAACGTCATTTCGAAAAACCCTGATGCCGCGAGAAACACGCCTTCACGCGCGCCAATCGAGCCGGTTGGTAGTTGCGGCCAAACGTGCAAGCCAAAGATCCGTTCGACCCGTGGTTCGTCCAGTGCGCCTTCGTCACGCATTCGACGTCCGCCCGCTCCGCCTTCTTCGGCGGGTTGAAAGAGGAGTTTGACGGTGCCGGGTATTTTGGACTCGTTGTCTTTGAGTACTCGCGCCGCTCCGAGCAACATGGCCGTGTGACAGTCGTGCCCACAAGCGTGCATTTTGCCGTCGACTTCGCTGCGGAAGGGGACGTCGGTTTCTTCCTGGATCGGCAGGGCGTCCATGTCAGCTCGCAGCGCGACGCAGCGTCCGTTGCCGTTGCCGATCGTGGCGAGCACTCCGGTCTCGGCGATTGGGTGGCGGTAGGTGATGCCGAGTTCGTCGAGGGTGTCGCGGACGAGTTGGCTGGTGCGAACCTCTTCGTACATCAACTCTGGATGTTGATGCAGCGTGCGACGACGCTCGACGATCCAGTCGCGGATCGACTGGGCTTGTTGAAGGATTTGGTTTGTTTCCATGCTATTGCCAATCGTTGTCAGGATTCGCAGATTGAGATCGATATACTATTGTTACAAAATCAGAACACGAAAACGACTCCATGCACCAAAAGGAGAATACCGGTACCAGAAGTTGGCAAACTTCATGTCTTCGCTGGTTCATTTGGATCACGTGAGGACGCCCGTCGTTACACAGAACAGCAATGGGGACCTCAGCCGCCGGACGATGCAAGTGAAGAAGAACATATCGCGCGGGAAGGAGGGGTGGGAATTTGGTAGAAAGAGCATAACGCTTTGTGGCGAGGAATTCGCCCACGGTTTTCGTTGGTTTTTCTATAGGATCATGGCATGACCCGAATTGTCGTTGCCGAATGCAAGCAGGAAGTCTCGTCGTTCAATCCTGTTCCGAGTCACTATGTAGACTTCGACATCTTCCGAGGACAGGAGTTGTTTGACTACCACCGGCCAATTCGCGACGAAGTGGGCGGAGCCTTGAGCGTCTTTGACGAGATCGATGGTATTGAAGTCGTGCCAGCTTTTGGTGCGCGAGCGATCACATCTGGCGGTGCTTTGGCCAGTGCGGATTTCGATCGCATAGCCGGCGAGTTTCTCGAATCGCTCAAGCAAGTGGGCCAGTCCGACGCGGTATATTTTGCTCTGCACGGTGCGATGTCGGCGGAAAACGAAGACGACCCTGAAGGCTACCTGCTTGACGAGTCACGAAAGATCTTCGGCGAAGAAATCCCCTTCGTCGTGTCACTCGACCTGCACGGCATCTTGACCGACAAAATGCTTCAGCACAGCGATGCCGTGGTCGTCTATCACACCTATCCACACGTCGACTTTTTTGAAACCGGCGAGCGAGCGGCCCGCGTGCTCCTAAGAATTCTCGATGGCGCGAAACCAACCACCGCTCGCGTCAAAATCCCCGCGCTCGTGCGCGGCGACGAATTGATCACGGCGACTGGAAGTTTCGGCGAGTGTATCCGCGCGGCTCAAGCGATCGAGTCGTGCGGCGGATTGTCCGCCGGCATGTTCATCGGCAACCCGTTTACCGACGTGCCAGAACTACGATCCAACGCGCTGGTCGTGACGGACGCGGGCGCGGAAGAAGCATCGCGAGCCGCCGTCGAAATGGCTGAGCTGTTCTGGAGCCACCACGGAAAAATGCAAGTGCCGCTGACCAGCCTCGAAGAAGCCGTCCAAATCGCGTCACAAACGGAAGGCACCGTCGTCCTGATGGACGCCGCCGACGCAACCAGTTCCGGAGCATCCGGCGACAGCAACGCAATCTTGCGGCAACTCGTCCAGTTAGGCTACACGGGCAAAGCGGTGGTTCCAATTGTCGACGCACCTGCCGCGGCAAAAGCGTTCGAAGCAGGCGTCGGCAGCACCATTACCACCACTGTTGGCGGCACACTCGATCGCGATCGTTTCGAACCGCTCGAAATCAAAGCCCAAGTTCGCATGCTTTCCGACGGCCACTTTCTCAGCGAATCGTTCGCCCAGCACTGGTACTCCGGCAATACGGCCGTCCTGCAAGTGGGTAACATTACGCTTGTCGTCGGCAGCCGCCCGGTCAGCCTTTACGACCGATCGTTCTTTCTCGCCCACGGCCAAGATCCCCAGCGCGCCGACCTGGTCGTCGTCAAATCACCACACTGTGAACCTCACATGTTCGCCGACTGGTGCAGCCAGTTGGTTATCGTCGACGCCCCTGGATCAACAAGCGCCAATCTACTCAGCCTCGGTCACACACGATGTGCTCGGCCGATCTTTCCGCTTGATGCAGACGTGTCGTTCACGCCAACGACGGACATCTTCCAACGACATGTTCGATTTGGGAAGTCAGCTTAGTTGACGATCTTTTCAATTGCGTCCGTTGCAGCCTTCGTGAGACGTCTATCAGCATGGTTGACAAACTTCCCTAAAACCGGCAGGGCACCTTTCGCATCAAGACCGATGTTACCCAACGCCATAATAACTTGGTGACACAAATACGTTTCATCGGAGTTTTCCGCAACGGCAATGAGATCCGGAACAAGCGATGGCCGCTTGTCAATCAAAGCGAGCGCAATCTTGGCCCAGATTCTCACACCTTCGGTTTCGGATGACAGACATGCTTCAAGTTGCGGCAGGGCTTGCTGTGCCGCCGGCCCGATTTGACCCAATGCGTCGGCAACGTATTCAACGGTCTTCGGGCGGGCTTCGCCTAACGACTTGATCAATTCAGGAACGGCGACGGCACCGATTTTTACGATCGCGTGTGTGGCCGACGACGGCACGCGGCCACCACTCATTTCGATTGCGTACAACAAATCCGGCACTGCATCGACGGCATCCAGACCCATCGCGCCCAAGGCATCGGATGCCGCCCACTGAACGTCGTAATCAGGAAAGTGAAGTAACTCCACAAGTTCCGGTATCGCTGCCTTCGCACGTGGACCCATTCGATAGAAAACGTCGCACACGCCTTTTTCAGCGAGGTCGGTTGACATGATTTCGAGGAGCACAGGAACGAGCACCTCGGTGAGTTCTGGGACCGGAGCCAATACCTCGGCAACCACCAGTCTCATTCGATTGTCATCCGAGTTAAGCAGGTTGCGCAAGCCTGGCACTTGCTCCTCGGATTCGACTCCGATCTTTGAGATCGCGCTCAGTACACGACTCGTCCATCGTGTGTAAGCGGGATCGATCTCGGTGGCCAGACTCGGAAGCATAGGCTCGGCAGTGGCCCCCATCCTTTTGATGGCCGACAGCGCATGATCTCGTAGGTCCGAAATCGCGAGAGCGTCACAAAGCACTTCTAAGACAGGCTGCGACGTGTCGCCAATTCGTGACATAGCGATGGCGGCGGAAGTACGGATAGCGGGGTCTGCATTCGCTAACGCACTCATGAGATGTTCGCGAGTTAGATTCCCTTTGGCGTCAATCTGCCCGAGGATTTCAATGCATTTTGCCTGTCGTCGCTCGTCCGTTGATGCGTTGAGTAATTCCACAATGCGCGGAATGATCGATTGGGCTTCCGAACCTAATTTGCCAATCGCACGAGCCGCAGCGTCTCGCACCTCGTCGTCGCGATCGGACTCGAAGGCCGT
Source organism: uncultured Pirellulaceae bacterium (assembly GCA_964343305.1). Lineage (GTDB taxonomy): Bacteria > Planctomycetota > Planctomycetia > Pirellulales > Pirellulaceae > CAYFJO01. The sequence continues at coordinate 15,637 of CAYFJO010000028.1, forward strand.
GAAGAGTGCTTCGAGCGCGGGACTTGCGACCGAACCAACGACTCCCAACGACCATGCAGCAGCAAATCGAACGGAATCGTCCTCGTCCCCAAGCGCACCGATCAACGACTCGACGACGCCTTCAACACCGTAAAACCCTTTCATGGTTTCGGCTGCCAGACGTCGGACGCGCGGCTCGGCATGCAACAGGGCACCAGCTATTTGCGGAATTGCGGTCTCTCCACACTTCTTCAAGGCATACATCGTGCCGTGGCAATGTTCATCGGGACCCGCGAGTTCAAAAGTTGCGACAAGTGCCGGAATGGCCGGCGCCACATGTTCCCCGATTGCTTCCGCGAGGTTGCCCACGGCTTCAACGGCCAGGCGACGAACCTGCGGATGTTCGTCCGCAAGACGAACGACAAGTGCGTTTAGGGTTGTTTCATCGTGGGGATTAATTGCTTGGACGGCGAATGCAGCATTGGCCCGAACTTGAGGTGATGAATCTTCAAGAGCCTCAAAGATCATGGGCATCGCGGGCTTGGATAAGCTGCCAAAGTGATAAAGGGCGCGGATAACCTCTGCTCGTAAGTCATCGTTGTCTTGCCATTCGGATTCCAATTGCGTCCTTTTCAAAATGTCCGCGAGAATGGGAACCGCAACTTTTCCGTCCGCGGAAATTTGGAAGTCAATCAACGCTTTGATGGCAAAGTAGCACGCTTGTGGGTGAGCGTCTTTCATCACGTGGATGACATGCTCAACGCCAAATTCACCCAGATCATTTAACGTTTGGGCGGCTTCTTCCGCCAACTTACGATCTTCAAAAAGACACTTCGCAAGAACTGCGGCGAGAGTTTGCAAGTATTCTCGATGAGAATGCCGGTCCGCGAGAATCGACAACGCGTAACGCATGTCCTCAGCCGCGCCGACGCGTTCGTTGAGATCGTTTGATTCGAGGTGCAATCGACAATCTTCTAACTCTTGCAGCGCGTAGGCGGACTCACTGTCGACCTGGCTCTTGACCGATCGATTGTCAGACTCGCTTGAATCGGACATCTGCACGCCACCTTCGAGATGTTAGGCCAAATGGACGCTTACAAATCCCATCCCTTGCGATACGATTTGCCGAGCAAGTCGTTGGCCGCGGCGATGTTCGTCACTTCGCCTTTTGCGGGATCATAATCAATCGTCTCGCCCGTCCGATAGGCGACGTTCCCAAGCAGCACGACCTCGGTGAATGGGCAAGCGTAGCCAAAGTTACTGCCAGTTCGGCTGCCCGTCTTACAGGCGTCGATCCATTGTTGATGATGGCCGGGTGATTTTGGCAGGAACGGATCCGGGCCTTTGAAGTCGGCGAATGTGTCTTCCGGCAGCAACTTGGGCGCGCCGCCGTGCTGGACCGCGATCTTGCCTTGGTCACCGATGAACAGCGTGCCATTCATGGGTAGTTCCGCCGCGATCTTCGCATCTGGTTTGGCCGTGCCTTCGTACCAAAAAACATCGACCGGCGCAAGTTTCTGTTTGCCCTCGCCGCGCTCGCCGAATTCGAAATGCGTGATCATCCAGGTCGGGCCGCTGTGCGGATGGACTTCTGGGCCTTTCGATGTGACTTTCACAGGACCACCAAGTTCGAGCGCCCAAAACGTTGGGTCCATCAAGTGGATCGCCATGTCGCCGATTGCGCCGCAACCGAAATCCCACCAGCCGCGCCACTTGAAGGGAACGTACGCTGGGTGGTAGTCGCGGTCAGCGGCCGGACCGAGCCACAAGTCCCACTTCAAGTTGGACGGAATCGGTGGCTTATCAGTCGGCTTCTCGACGCCTTGCGACCACCAACGTCCAGGCCGATCGGTAATAACGTGAACTTCGCTCACCGACCCAATCGCTCCCGACTTAATTAACTCGACCGTTCGCAGATAGCCCGCATGTTCGTGGTTTTGCGTGCCCATCTGTGTGGCGACTTTCATCTTGGCCGCCATGCCGGCGATCCGTCGCGCTTCGTTGACAGTGTGGGTCAACGGCTTCTCACAATAAACGTGCAAGCCACGTTGCATCGCACGCACCGTTGCAGGGGCATGATGGTGATCGGGCGTCGCCACGACGACGGCATCCAAGTTCTTCTGGTCGAGCAGTTTTCGATAGTCGAAGTACTTTTCAGCTTTAGGATGCTTTGCTGCCGCGCCGTTGAGCCGACCTTCATCCACGTCGCAAAGCGCAACGATGTTTTCGTGTGCGACGCTAGCGAGGTCACCGGCGCCTCGTCCGCCAACTCCGATGACGCCGATGTTAAGTCGCTCGTTCGCTCCCAAAACGCTGCCGGGTTTCAAGAATGGCAACGTGAGACCGGCAGCGACGGATGTTTGAAGAAAACGGCGGCGATTGGTTGGGCGTGGCATGACTCGGTCCTTTGAAAGTAGGACGGACTTTCAATCCGTGTAGGACGGTTTGGAAAACCGCCCTACAAAGATGCGCGCACGGGGCGCAGGTGTTAAAGCAGGGAAGTCTAACCTACTGTGATCACGATACGAATTCAAGCGAAATTGATTGGATCGCCGTGTGACGGATGTGCATTCACGTCCGCCAACCAACCAGCCAGACCAAGACAGGCTGCCTCATTGGTGTGATCACTCCGCAGACGCCTTAATCTTGGCGAGTTTTTCGTCGTTGCCCACGATTCCGCCGGCGAACTCTTCGTCGTTCAGGCGTTCAATCACACGATACTTGCGGCGATAGTCGTGGTCGATGTAGTCGACGAAGCGGATTTCGTACCGCATGTCGCCGCCGATGTTGTCCTGCAAAAAACTCTGAGCTGCACCTTCGATGTCGTCGCGCTGGTCCTCGCCGCGCGTGATGAACAGAACTTCGAGTTCCTTCTGCCCGCGCTCGTAGACTTTGACTTCGATGATGTCGTCCTTGAACTGCGCGTTGAGGACGTTCACAAAGTTGTTAAAGAACGACGGATAAAGTCGCTGGGACGTGTGCGACAAAATGTAATTCGTGTCCTTGCCCTCGATGCCGCGCATGAGGAATTCTTCCACGCCATCGCTACGACGAAAGTCGATGAACGCCAGGTCTTTCATCTGATAGCGAATGAACGGAAACACGTCGAGGTCCAGTCGCGTGATCAACATCTCCGGCGTGTCCGCTCCTTCCACTTCGCTGTTTTCGAAGTACGCGACGTTGCTGAAACACTCCAGTCCGCCGTCCGTTTCATGAGCGATCTCACCCAGCTCCACCGAGCCATACGAATCCTCGACGATACTCTCATTGAAAACGCTCTCGATGTTCTTCCGCTGGCAATCAAAAAATGTCTCGCCGCTGACGTTGATCAACGGCGGCTGGTACTTCAGCGGTAAGTCGTGTTTACGAACGGTGTCCGAAATCATGTTCATTGGCGATGGGAAAACGAGCAGCATCTTGGGCTTGTAACGATTCATCTCTTCGATCAACTCGCGAATCGTTGGCTCGTCGATCTTGCTGAACAACATGATGCGAAAGCCAGACAGCCAACTGAAATTGTTGAACTGCGCCATCTCGTCGATGTTGTAAGTGTTGGCCGGATAAAAGACCAGAATCTTGTCGCCGGGTCGCCAACCCATGCGGTACCAACATTTGAAAAATGTGAATAGCATCGAAAACGCATGATGCTTGTTCATATAAACCGACAGCGGCAGTGCCGTCGATCCGCCGGTGGCCATTGGAAAAATAAAATCCTTCGACCACAATTGCTTGATCACTTTGATCGGGCTCGATGAAAACTCGAACATCAATTCTTCGACGCGGTCCTTATACTCTTCATTCATCACGTCGAAGCCGCCCTCGGCATAGTCGTCCTTGGTCATCGCCGGCAGCTTGGCATATTCCTCGAAGAACACCTCGTCGCTTTTGCCTTTGACCGCTTTCAAAAAGTCGGTGTACTTGCCGCGAAAATACGGATTGTTTTCGTTCACCTTGGTCAGTAGGTCAACGATCTCGCCACGAATCTCCGGCTCAACATCCTGGTGTCGATCTTCCACAACCACTTCGCGATAAAGGCGACTAACGCCCAACAAACGAAGCAAACAGCCATAAAAAAACTTGCGAAACCAAAGTGCGATCATTTCGAGCGTTCCAAATAGCTCGTTTAACGGCAAGCCGAAGGCGACAGTGTTTCGCAAATTCAAACACCATCGCCTTCGGCTTGCCGTCAAACAACGAGAAAATTGCGTTAACGAAGAAACAATATAATGGCCGCGCTCAGCGGAATGCTCAAGTAGGCCGTAGCCGCCGCCCACTACGAATTATTCACGTTCCAAACGCAACGTCTTGCTGGCGAAACTTATTTGCAAATGATAATCGCGCAGTAGATGTGTTCCGATCAGAATCTCGGCATCGGAGACGAACGAGGCAACCGCCTGAAGCACTTGCCCATCGAACGGAAATTCGACAGAGTACGCGTCCTCTTCGATGACTTGGCCGCCAGCCAAGGCCGATCGCAGCCGCCCTGCTGGTTGATCGTTCAGCTTTCCACGCAGTCCTTCTGGCAATTCCAAATCGCCATTGAATCCCGTGTCAATCGTCGCTGCCCAACTCTGCCCTGCGATATCTAACGTGATTGTTGGTAGACCTTCTGAGGAAACCGTACCGACAATCACCGCCGCCCCCCTTTGCGATAATAGGTTTTCGAACCGATTCGCTCGAAGAACAGCAGAGAGTCGATGTTGTCGGAATCACGTTTGGCGAGAACATCTGGAATCGAATCGCCAATCCAAACCCGTCCTGAGTCCGGGTCAATCCCAGCGGTCATTCCGATGCACGTGGAAAGATCATGTTGCGTTTGATAATCCGCCCAGATCTGTTGAGCCTTCGCCGTGTCCGATTCAGACCATGTTGAAAGAGTCATCATATTCTCCAAGCAACTCGCATTGTTTGATTATCGGCAAGACGAGATGCGAAAGTCAACGGTGGATAAGAGTACTACAAATCGCGTGCAGTCGCGAACATGTGTTGGTCAAACGATCGCGCTGTTCAATGCACTGGCCGCTTCGAGTTGTGGCCAGAAGCTGTGAAGACGTTGCAAATCCGATGGATTCATCGTCCCCGGAGCAAACGCGGCCTGGCAATAAAGGTCGGCGACGGCTTGTCCCGCATCGGCGACGAGGGATTCGGTTAAGCCGACTTCATAGACGAATTCGTGCGGGGTCTTTTCAGGATGACGAGGACAGCCGTGTTCACGTGCCCAAGCTTCGAAGGCGGCAAAGCAATATTCGACCATTTGCTCGGGCGTGGCTTGATTCACCATCCCGCTCTTAAACGGATCGGCGAAATCGGAGAATGGCCGCGGCGGCGGTTCGTTGTTTTCGGGTTGTCGTGCCGCGGCTTTTTCCGCTTCGGTTGTGCGGCCAAACAACATGGCCCACAACTGGCGGAGTTTTTCGACGATCGTTTGCCAGATCTTTTTAATCTCGTCGCGAAAGAACCAGGCACAGACGAGAGCCGCGATGATGACGATTAGCCAAAATGCAAACTTGAACAGTATTTCGAGCCAAGATTTTAGAGTCGACCAAAATGTGCTGGGACTTTGTTGCTGTTGTTGTGCTTGCTGTTGTTGCTGCTGAGAGTTTTGTTGTTCCTGTTTTGATTTACTTTGGCCATCGCCGGACGATTGTTGTTTTCCGCCCGACGAACCTTGGCCGCTTTGCGATCCGCCCGAACCGCCCCTTTTCGACTTGGACTTCTCTCCTTTGTCGCCCTTCGATCCGTCCTGTTTTTCACTATCTCCGTTTCCGTTTTTCTTTTCTTCGCCGTCCGAACCATTCTCGCCTTCCTTGCCTTTGTCTCCTTTTCCCTGAGGGTCGTCCTCTTTCGCGTCACCTTCGCCGCTTCTTCCTTCCTCGCCATCCTTGCCGCCCTCGCCTGTGTCGGACTCTTCATCACCGGGCGTTTCTCCTCGCGGACCGGTGCGGTTGGTTTCTTCGTCTGCTTGCGGACCGTCGTTGCCGAATCCGTATTGGCTCGTTTCGGGATCGTCTTCGGGAAGAAAACTTGTCAGGAACTCGCTGGTTTTATCGGCTGCATCGCTGGCCGGAAGCATCCAAATGACAAACGTCAGCGCCCCGATCAACAACATCAACGCGGCAATCTTCGCCGCGCCGGCACCCAGCCACACGGCCGCCATCTCACCGGGCATTTCCAAATTGCGATTGCGCAGATATTGCCGCAGCCCAAGGAAACTCGTGTTCACCAACAAGCCAAAACCGCTGGCCAAATACACGCACAACAAAATGAACGCCCAATATTTTGCGTCCTCAGCAATGAACCACTGCAAGAATCCAAAAATGGGCAACGCCGCGAGCGAAAAATAGATGACCCAGACGCCCGGCTTGTTGGGCCGTCGTTTCAAACGGCTCCACCAGCTTTTTGCCTTTTCGGTGGCTTCGCGCATGGCAGCGTCGGGGTTGTTCATCGCTGCGACGACCAAGCCCTCATCATCCGGATTGAATACATTCTCGCTCGCGGGCAGGGGATCGTCTGCGTCTTCGTTGTCTTCGCTTGCTTCCGTCTTTTCCAGACCGGCGATTTGCAGCAGGCCTTGGCTGGACGTGTCCTCGCTGCCGTCGACTAGAGTACAGTCCCACGTCAATTTATCGGTACACCACAGGATCAGCAGGACAATTCCAACGCTGGCAGGAAAGCCAAAAGTTGTAAACCTGCCCATCACGAGTAAAACAGCCGCACCGAGTGCAAAAGCGTACATCGACGCGTACGCACGGCCTTCTTCCATCGCAATGCGGGCGATCAAAACGGATGCAAAAACAAACAGTGCCGCAATGTAACAAAGCCGCGCTTCAAAATGTCCGTTGCAGAGCACGGCAATCACATAGAAAACCAAACTGCCGACCATCACCATAATCAGCGCCGGGCTGATCGCGATGACCATGTAATCGGTGAGGGTTGGTTGTTTCTTGTTCATCTTTTGAATCGATTGTTTAACGGCGCGGCTATTGGCCGCAACCAAACTGTAGGATGGATTTCCAATCCGTCCGAGACGGTTTGAAAAACCGTCCTACGAAAGTCTCGCAGGAAAACAACAAACTCGAAACGAGTAGTACGACCGGATTCCTTCCAGCCTCTATCGTAACACATAATTGCGACAAATCGTCGACACGGCTTGTTCGTCCTTCAGGTGTTTTGTTTCGATTCCTTCGGCGATCAGCGGCCCGGCGGCTTGGGCGTAGTCGTACTCTTCATGCAAGTTGATCATCGCGGTGACCGCATAGCCGCTGCGTTTCAGATTGCCGAGCGCGATCGCCGCTTCGGTGGTGACGGTTTGCAAGATGACGATCACCGTGGCATCGCGAGGCAATCGGCTGGAAACTTCGGTAATCAAGCGCGGCAGATCCAACCCATCGGTCAATTCCAATCGCGCGAGCGTTTCCAAGATTCGCATGAATTGCTCGACACCGCGGCGAGTTTCGACGACGACGGGAGCCAGCCGATTGCTTTTGTCCATCATCTTGGCGGACGCCTGAGCCTCATCTCGAGTTCGTGCGTCGCCAACCCAGCCTTCTTGACGAATGCGATCCGCGGCGTCGCGGCCGTTGCTGATCAGGCCGACTTGTTGCTGCATTTCGTAAACGGCGTTGGCCAACGATGCTGCCATTGTCACCGCCAGTTCGCTACGAAACGGTTCGTTGTGAGCGGGATTCGTGGCCTGATGAAAGTCCATCACGATGGTCGTGCCCACGACGGTTGACGGTTCGTAGACTTTGCTGTGCAACTCGCCGGTTCTTGCCGTGGCCCGCCAGTTCACGCGATTTAGCGGATCGCCTGCTTCATAACGTCGCACGCCGGCAATTCGTGTCGGGTCTTCGTACAGCCGATAGGTCATCCGCACTTCGCCGATCGGTCGCTTGGACGCAACCTCGTATCCTTCAAGCGGCATGACCTTTGGATAGACGAGCAAGTAATTCGGGTCACTCATCACGCGATAACGTCGATGAAGTCCGAATAAGTCGCCGGTCTCCATAACCAGCGGCCCAATTTGATAGTAGCCGCGTCGATTGCACTGCATCTTGTAGCTGAGATGTTTTTTTGCGCCGCCCCACAGCATCATCACATCGATGCGCCGGCCGGCGACGCCCAGGTTGGGCGGATTGTGTAGCATTGCCGACAGCGGCAGCAGATCTTCGAGCAACAACCAGGCGACCGGGATCGCGCCTTTATTTTGGACATCAAGATCGATGGTTACGGTGTCGCCGATCTCGGCGGTTAACCGATCGCATTGACGCAAGGCCGACATGTCCGTCGCCCATCGGCTCGTTAACATGCGACTGCCGACCAGTACGGCGATCAATGCATACGCAGCATAGGCCAGCAAACCAAGATCAAAGATCCAGGCGATGAACAAAATGAACAGTGCGCCGGTGAACCACTTCATGATGGATTTCTGTAGGACGAATTGCCAATCCGTCCGGACGGAATACCATTCCGTCCCACAGTCATTCTCCCAAGGTTGGCACCGCGATGTCGGCAATGATTTCGTTCACAATATGTTCAGCGGTCATTTTTCTGAGGCGGCTCTCGGGTTTCAAAATCACTCGATGATTCATCACCGCCGGTGCGACACGTTTGACGTCATCCGGCTGAACAAAATTCCGTCCACGAATCGCGGCCATTGCCTGCGAAGTGCGAAACAACGCGATCGACGCCCGCGGGCTGCCGCCGAGGCTCAGATCCTCGTTGTTGCGCGTGTCGTGAACGATCTGCATCAAATATCGCTGTACTTTGGGATCGACGAACACTTCACGAACTTCCTTTTGACAGGCAACCAATTCTTCGGCTGTGACGACCGGTTTGACTTTGTCGACCGGATGCTCGCGCTGCAACATTTCGAGCATCTTCAACTCTTCGTCCATCGACGGATAGCCGAGGCTGAACTTCATCAAGAATCGATCGAGCTGTGCTTCGGGCAGCGGAAACGTGCCTTCTTGATCGACCGGGTTTTGCGTCGCGATGACCATAAAGGGCGGCGTTAACCTTCGCGTCACCCCGTCGACCGTCACACGCGCCTCGGCCATCGCTTCGAGCAGAGCGGCTTGGGACCTGGGCGTTGCACGATTGATTTCGTCGGCTAGAACTGCCTGGGCGAAAATCGGTCCGGGACGAAACTCAAACTCAGCGGTTTTCTGGTTGAAAATCGACGCACCGGTAATGTCGCTCGGCAAAAGATCAGGCGTACATTGAATGCGTTTAAAAGTGCAGCCGACACTTCGTGCGAGCGCCCTGGCCAACATCGTCTTGGCAACCCCCGGCACATCTTCCAGCAAAACGTGGCCTTCGCAAAACCATGAAACGATCGACAAGATCAATTGCTGACGCTTGCCAACAATGACTTGCTCGACATTGGCGATGATCTTCTTGGCGACTTCGGTGGAATTTGGCACGTATTTGGATTTGTTGAGGTGTTGTGTGCCACTGGCTTTGCCAGCGTTTTGTGTGCAACCGGAACGGCACTGGCAGAGCCAGTGGCACACAATTTCATGGATGATTCTATGCTACCAGTAGCTACCGTTGGACGCTAATCGTTGGCGGCGAGACCAGCGTTTGGTAGACGACGCAAAAGCGTTCCGTCAGCTTCAAGAGTTTGGCAATTTGCTCGTCCTCGGCGTCCGTGTCGAGATCGAACTTCAGACGAATGTGGGTCAATCCAATTGGCGTCTCCTTGTCTACGCCCAAGGTTCCACGAAAATCAAGATCACCCTCGGCCGTGATCGTGCCACCACGAACGGGGATGCTCAGCGCCGTGGCGACCGCTCGCAACGTGACCCCCGCGCAGCCAACCAACGCCTCGAGCAACATGTCGCCGCTGCATGCTTGCGAACCATCTCCGCCCGTCGCCGGATGTAGCCCCGCCGTGAATTTGCCCGCAAACGTCTCAAGGTCGCAACTTACGTCGTCCGCATTAAGTAACGCGCTTGCACTGAGTGTCAACTGCGCCGAACCCGGATTATCTTTGTACTTTTGCTTCAACGGCGCTTGTGCAGCTCGCAACTCTTCGGCATTCATGCTTACTCCTATCTGACATCTTTCTCGATCGTGTCTTGATGTGGTGAATGTCGGCCAACCAGCCCGAGAACAGTGCGAAGATTCGTGACGCCGGGACGATTCAGCCGCAGCCGTTCTACTGTCGCTCGGCCAACCGGAGTCTTGCCAACGATTATGGTGAAATCTTCGTTCCACGCGAAGTGATCATGCCAAGAATCGCGCCGTGGATGGTAAAGCGGCACGACTCTCCCAGTTGCCGTGTCGGTCCCTTGAACGGCAGTGAATTTGAAATTATTGCAGCCTTGGCACGAAGATGCCAGGTTATCGAGTTTGTTTGAGCCGCCACGCGACGACGGCACAATGTGCTCCACCGAAAGTGGGTCGGACGAAGAACGCGATTGGCTCCAGCAATATTCGCAGCACTTGTTCGCCCGCTCGATGACCGCTTGCTTGATGTCATCGGGAACGGATTCAGACATAACCTGGATCTCGAAGCCCAAGACTGTCCATTAATTCGTCGACCACGACGCCTCGCAATTGAGCCAACTTCACGACACGTTCCATGCGCTGAGCGTGTGCCACTTCCACTTTGTCCGTGAGTCGCTTCAACTCTTCGTGCTCATCAGCAGTCAAACTTTCGTCGCGCCGGCGGTCCATCAACTCGTGGTAACGCTGCCAAGCTGCCTCAGGCAAACCTTGATTGATCTCTTGAAGAAGCGTTGCTTGGTCATTCGACAAGTTTGACGTGCCATTGATCGGGTCGGCTTGATCGAGATATTCCTCAATCACGTGCTGGGCCAACTCGGAGACTTGCTTGCCCTGCGAGTCGGCAAGTTCTCGCAATCGTTGCTCTTTGGCGGGTTCAAGATGAACGTCGACCATAAAAACTGTCTCCTCATCTCGTTTCGTTCAGTCAATTATAGCCGAGCCATGGGCGAAGTCGCGATGTCTAGAAGATTTGTCGCGCTATTTCTTTCCCAAAATCGTAAGAAACCTGTAATTTAAGGACAGCCCCCCGACGAGTATATGTAGCTCGAATTATAACTCATCATCATTTGCTTTTCTGTGACTCGGATCTTGGGGATGAATCACTCGAATCATCCAACACAGAAAGGGGTGCACCATGCACATCGAGAATCATGCGCACATCGGAAATCATGCGCACGAGGAAAGTCCTGTGCGCGAAGACACAGAAGTTCGTGGTTTCGCGCGGTTTCTTTACACGCAGAATCCGTTCTATCTGATCAGTGCGTGTCTTGTTCTTTATGGTTTGCACGTGTCGTTTGGCGACGCTGGGTCGGAACCTTGGTCACTGGCCTTGGCACTGTGCGGTTACACATGTCTCATGGCGCTGACAGCAGTTGTGCTGATTCGATTGGGCAAAGTGTGGGACGACGCCCGGTCGATCATGCTGATTCTGTTGTTGCTGTTTTTGGCCATCTCGGCCAGCTTCGATGAAGTTTGCCACACGGATTACTTCGCGGCGGCACGAGTTTTGCTTTGCGGCCTGGCATTCTCGGTGCTGGTGACCGAGGGATTGTTTCATTGCTTGCGGATTCGATTTCCACTGGTATTTCGCGTTCCGTACTACTTGCTGCTTGGTCTGTTGTTCGTCTACCCGCTTTGGCTTGCCCAGCCGGACGTTTCGAAAGAGGCGATCGCTTGGCGAATCTTCTTGTTTCCGGTGATTGCTGCCGCGTCGTCGCTCACTTTGATTCCAGCGATTCGATGCGGCAGCCAAATTGTCCAGCAAAACGGCACCCCCTGGTGTTGGCCGCTGTATCCGTGGTCCGTGTTTTTTGTCCTCGGTGTTGGCGTTTGCTTGCGGGCATTTGGGATGAGTCTTTCGTTTGATCCAGCACCTTCGATCGCACTGTACGGTGCGTTTGGGTTGTTTTACTTGGTGCCGTTTCTGTTCGCCGTGCTGTTGTTGATCGTCGAAATCGGTGTCGTCGAGAAACTGGAAACCGTCAAGCGATTTGCTTTGACCACCGCGCCGTTGCTCATCGTGTTGTCCATGCCGCTGGGCCAGAACAAAGCGTTCACTGGCTTCCTCGATTTGTTCGCGGAAGCCATCGGATCGCCAATCTACTTGACCTGGATTGGTTTATTGGTGTTCTACGTCTATTGCCTCGCGCGAGGGTTGCGCGGCGCGGAAAGTTGGTTATGTGCCGCGCTGGTGCCCGCCATGTTTATCGACCGTTATACCTATGGGCCGGCAACCCTCGCGTCGGTGCAGTGGTGGCCTTTGGTTGTGATCGGCGGCATTCAGTTGCTGCGAGCAATCGAGCGGCGTGAGTCACTGCGCTGCTTTGCGGCGATCGTCACACTTTCGCTTGCCGTGTCCATTGCGTTCTGGGATGGACCGCTTCGATTGGCTGTCATCATTGCGGCGTATCATTTGGTTTGCCTGGCGGCGTTGTTGATCAGTTTCGAATTTAACGATGGTTGGGGGAAGGAACTTCGGCTGGTCGCGGCAGTCATGATTGGGTTGGCTGGCATTCTCGCGGTCGTTGCGGCGAACACCACCATCGTTCCAAACCTCGCCTGCATGACGTATATCGCAGCGATGGCAATCGTGACGATGCAGTTGTGGCGACGTTGGCGCGAACTGTGCTGGTTGGTCGTCACGGGATCGAACTTGATCATTCTAGTCCTTGCCTGCCTGAGCGTATCGGGCGAAACTTTGCACAGCATTGTCGGTTCACCAGGATTCTATCCACTGTTGTGGGGAATTCTATTCTTCATCGTGGCCGGTTTGATCAGTGCACAAAAGTGTGGCCTGCTAAAACACATTTGGGAGAAGTTCGTCAGAATCGTCCTTGACTCACCACCCAGTTCGCAAGACCGCACTTCGCCAAAACAACAGACGTGACGACGATATCTTGTTCGCGGCTTGAAATGAGAGTCGCCCAACGATTTTGAGATAATCCTGAATTTTTGTTGCGGGACGATCACCCAATCTGCGCATGCAATCCTGGAGTCAGACATTCCTGGATTTGATTGGAGATGATCATGTTACGTCGACAAGCGAAACGGTTTCACGTCGAAATGCTGGAAAACAGAACGTTAATGGCAGGCGACGTTGTGACTGTCGACACCGGACCTTCACTCGACGAAGTGAACCTTCCCCAGAGTGGACTCTTCAGCGGCGGCGCGCTGGTACGCGGAACGCAAGTCACGCTGACGAGTGGCAAATTGACCATCGACGCAGTTCCTGCCGGCACGAATGTGGATGTCACGAAGTACGACACAACGGGCGGCCCAGTCGTCATCGTGACGGTTGACGGCTCACCTGGGCGTGCCTTCGCGCTATCCGACGTGAACGAAATCGTTTTCAACGGTAGCGAGTTTAAGGACACCTTCACGAACAACACATCGATTAAATCCACGGCATTCGGGAAGGGGGGAAATGACAAGTTGAACGGCGGATCGAACGAGGATGTTCTTCACGGTGGAGCGGGCGACGATGTGATCAAAGGGCGTGACGGTGACGATGAGATTCATGGCGACGCTGGTATGGACGTGATTCATGGCGGTGACAATGACGATACGATTCATGGTGGCAGTGAGCACGACACGATTTGGGCAGGCGATGGTGCGGACACCGTGCATGGTGGCGGTACAGGAGATTGGATTTTCGGCGAAGGCGGAGAAGACGAATTGCACGGCGGTGAAGACGGGGACCTGATTAGCGGTGGCGACGGCAACGACACGATCTACGCCGGCCAAGGAGACGACCTGGTGTTCGGCGACAATCAAAACGACCGCATCGAAGGCGGCTGGGGCGATGATCGGATCTATGGTGGCAAAGGCGAAGACACCATCGCTGGTCTTGGAAACTGGAATGGCTACAAAGCGGGTCTGACCGACAACGACACACTATTCGGTGGTTATGGAAAAGACACGATCAATGGCGGCCCTGGCAACGATTTCCTAGATGCGGGCAAAGACGGCGCAAAATTGGATTCTGGCGTGGGCTACGACTTTGATGCCGACAAATGGGTGATCGGCGGAGTATCTTTGGAAGACGTGAGTCAGGGCGATGGACCCACGTGCAAGTTTTTGGCAAGACTGGCATCGGCGGCACTCCGTGGTGTCGACCTGGCAAGCCGCATCCGGCATGTCCATGACGGAACGTACGAGGTCGGCCTGTACGACGGCAAGGGCAAACTCCAATGGGTGACGGTGCACTTTGACGGCCACGATGTCAAAGGCCGAAAACTTGACGGAAAGCGATACACTTCGCCCGATCCAAATATCGTGGACCAGGGTGAGTTCTGGACCATCTTGTATCACCGCGCCTACTTCCAAGGAAACTATGGCTATGCAGTTGGTTTCAATCTGGATGGTTTGCAAGCGCTGACGGGGCATAACAGCACATCGTATCGCCGGGTCATCACGGATCTTCGAAGCCAGGCGAACGTCCCGAATGACTACAAATACCAAACACAATTCTGGGGACAGTGGGCCGAAGCGGACCTGCAACGAATGGAAAAGACGATTGCCAACAACGGTCACGTCGTTGCTGGCACGGTGAGCGCGGATAAAGTAAAGATCTCAAGCAAATTGACGACCTACCATGCCTACACAGTTATCCGTGTCGATCGGTCCGGTGCTGTTCCCAACATCGAGCTATACAATCCGCACGGCGTCAAGGTCACTGTTTCGTGGGATGAGTTTAAAGAATCAATGGACAGCTACGAGATCAACGATCCCAAGTCTCAACCACCCATCTTGGACCCGAATTACCAAGGATCGCTCTCCGTCGAACTGGACGAGTTCAAAATGACTAACGCCAATGGCGACTTGTCAGACCAAGCATGGAACAAGGCCGATCGCCTTTCGTGGCAGTTTCCAGAAGTGGAGCCGCGCGAGCAAGAGATCGAGGAAAATATGACACCCGCGTTCTCATCCTCTGAAATCAGCGACCTTGAAAGCTCGATCGATGAATACATGTTCGAAGCCGAAAACGACTTGGAAAGCATTTATGAATTGCTGGACAAGATCGGCTAGATGTTTTGTCGCGAAACTCTCCAACCATCATGTATCGCAAGCTCCTCCACTACTCCCTAGGCACGCAAACCATTAAGATGGCTGGCTCATCCCAAGGAGTTCTGGTCCATGCCTGTTGCCCAAATCAATCCCGAGGCGATGTTGCACAAGCCGTTGCCGATGGTTGACGTATTGAACGATGCTGGTTTCGAAGTTCGCTATCCTACCAACCCCGAGTTGGCTCGCGGCGGTTGCACCGATGATGAATTGATCGAAGAACTTCAGGGCGTCAACGCGGTCGTTGCGACCGCCGAACAATACACGCCCAAGGTCATCGCCGCGCTGCCCGATTTACGTGTCATCGCGCGAGCGGGTGTCGGTTACGACGCCGTCGATGTGCCCGCCGCCACCGAACACAAAATCCCTGTCACGATTACGCCAACCGCCAATCACGAAGCCGTCGCGGAACTTGCTCTTGCCCTCTTGTTTGCTACCACGAAACGCATGGTCGACGGACATCGTCGCACGCTGGCCGGCGAATGGCCGCGAGTGCCGTTGATGCCGATCCGCGGCAAGACGATGGGGATCGTCGGTCTCGGCCGTATCGGCCGCAGCATGGCGACGCGTTGCATTTCGCTCGGCATGACCGTCATCGCCAACGAACAATTTCCGAACGAAGAGTTCGTCAAACAGCACGGTATCGAACTGGTCGACTTCGACGCGTTGCTCGGCCGCTCGGACTTCATCACGATCCATTGCCCGTTGACGGAAGAAACGCGTGGGCGATTTAACAAGACTGCGTTTGCCAAGATGAAGCAAGGCAGCATTTTGTTGAATTCCGCTCGCGGGCCGATCGTTGTGGAAGCAGACTTGCACGACGCGTTGACGTCAGGCCATCTCGCTGCCGCGGGACTCGATGTGTTCGAGCAAGAGCCACCGTCGACCGACAACCCGTTGTTTAAGCTAGAGAACGTCGTCGTCAGCCCGCATATCGCCGGTGCCGATGAGCTTTCGATGCGCGACATGGGAACCGAAGCGGCTCAGTGTATCGCCACGCTGTATCAAGGCGGCTGGCCAGACGGCGCGGTGGTGAATAACGAACTCAAAGACGGTTGGAAGTGGTAGAGAGAATTAACCCACGGATGGCAGTGCGAACCCACGGATGAAGACTTGGCCGAGCAATATCCGTGGGTTCGCTCTGCCATCCGTGGGGATCATTCCTTTCATCAAGTCAAACGACTGAATGCCAATACAAGCAAAGTTCGTTCATACCAACATTGTCGCGCGAGACTGGCGTCGGATCGCGAAATTCTACGAAGAAGTTTTTGGCTGCGTTCCAATGCTCCCCGAACGTGATTACGATGGTGAGTGGATCAACCAACTCACAGCAAGCGATGGCCACTTGACCATCCGCGGCATCCACCTTCGGTTGCCTGGCTACGATGATCACGGTCCCACACTGGAAATCTTCGAATACAACGAGCAACCGGATGCCCCGCCGATCGCAGCGAATCGGTCAGGTTTCACTCACATTGCTTTTCACGTGGACGATGTTCCGGCCGCTCGACAGGCCGTGCTGGACGGTGGCGGTCAAGATCTCGGCGACATCATCCATTTGGACGTGCCCCGGGCCGGACACATTTCGTTGATCTACATGACTGATCCGGAAGGCAACATCATTGAACTTCAAAATTGCACCTAGATTTATGAACGACATGCGATCGACTTTTCTTTCGTTTTTCCTCGCCACGTTTTCAACCGTTGCCTTTGCACAATTGTCGGCGACCGACAACTTTCAAAAACTGCTCGACGATTCGTGGGAGTTTGGCTTGCAAGAATGGCCAATTCTCGCAACACGAACCGGCGACAATCGATTCAACGACAAACTGGCCAGCATCAGCGTTGCGGACAGCCAGCGTCGCCTGAACAAGAATCGCGATTTTCTCAAGCGGCTGAAAAACGTCGATCGTGAGAAACTCTCACGCACCGACCAAATCAACTACGACATCTTTGGCCAGATGATTGAGAACGACATCTCCGAAGCGGAGTTTGAGGTCTACCTGATACCGATCACGAACCGCTGGGGCTTTCACGTCGAGTTCGCCGACATCGCGGGTCGCGTGCCGCTGAACAACGTCAAGGACTATGAAAACTACATCGCCCGATTGAACGCCTTCCTGCGCTACTCGGAGCAACACATCGAAATCATGCGAGCCGGCATTGAGAAGGGAATGGTACTGCCCGCGGTCGTGCTCGAAGGCTACAAGGGAATGATCGAGCCGCACATCGTTGACGATGTCACCAAGAGCCTTCAGCACAAACCGTTCACCAGCTTTCCGGACAAGATCTCACAGGACGATCGAAAACGCCTAACGGCGGCCGGGAAAGATGCGATCACAAAGAGTGTGGTGCCCGGCTATCAAAAGTTTCTCAAATTCATGGAAAAGGAATACGTCCCGGCGGCGCGCGGATCGATCGGAGCGTCGGCGTTGCCGCGTGGGCGGGAATATTATCGACATCGAGTGCGCTGGTTCTCAACGCTGGACATCACGCCCGACGAAGTGCATCAAACCGGGCTGTCCGAAGTAAAACGCATTCGCGCCGAGATGCACGAAGTGATCAAAGAGACGGACTTCAAAGGCGACTTCGATGCGTTTGTCGATTACCTCAGAACCGATCCGCGGTTCTATTCCAAGACGCCGAAAGAGTTGATGAGTCGTGTGGCATTGATACTCAAGCGCATGGATGGCCAGTTGCCAAGGCTCTTCAAAACGCTGCCACGGACTCCGTATGGGTTGCGAGAGATTCCGTCCTACATTGCTCCGACGACGACCAGTGCCTACTACACGCAACCGTCAGGCGATGGAAGTCGCGCGGGTTTTTATTACTTGAACACATACAACCTGAAGAGCCGTCCGAATTTCGAGATGGAAGCACTCTCGCTGCACGAGGCGGTTCCAGGACATCACCTGCAACTAGCCCTGCAACAAGAAATCAAGAACATCCCCAACTTTCGCCGCTTCTCGAATTTCACGGTCTTCATCGAAGGCTGGGGGTTGTATGCCGAGCGGTTGGGTTTAGAGGTCGGTTTTTACACAGATCCGTTCGATGACTTTGGCCGGCTGAGTTTCGAAATGTGGCGAGCGTGCCGGTTGGTGGTGGACACGGGCATGCATTATTTCGGCTGGACGCGCGGGCAAGCAATCGACTACATGGCATCGAACACGTCGTTGTCGATTCACAACATCGAAGCGGAAGTGGACCGCTACATCTCGTGGCCCGGTCAAGCGCTGGCTTACAAAATCGGTGAGTTGAAGATCCGCGAGTTGCGAGCGATGGCGGAAAACGAACTTGGCGCGAAATTCGACGTCCGCGAGTTTCACGATGTCGTGCTGGGCAGCGGCGCCGTGCCGCTCAGCGTGTTGGAAGAGAACGTGAAGCGATTTGTCGAGAGCCGAGGGACGAGCATCGAGGGAGAAAATGAAAGCTCTGGACGCTAGACTCTTGTCCCTCGACTCATTTAACGGCTGGCAACGAGGTGTCCGTAGAGCGTTTCGCTGCCTCGCAAGACGTAAAACTTCAGTGGTTGGAACTGCTTGAAGTCCGGGCGATCGAGAATGTAAGTCACATTCTCCAGCTTGATCGTCTCCCAAATGTGCAACCCCACCAGCACGTCACCTTTTCGAATGCCGCGCTTTTCGGCCGAGCTTCCTTCCCGTACCGCGGTGACCTTTAAGCCGCCGTGATAGCGCGTGGAAACTTTGGAAAAATCATCGTCCGGCACTTCGGCCAACTTCATTCCCAGCATGTCCCAAACTCGATTGGATGAGGTGGAAGCGACCTCAGTGGTGGTCGACGTAATTGCCATTGCCACTTCCGTGGCTTCTCCATCACGGCTGATGCTGACATTCAACTCGTCGCCGCTTTTGCGTCCGATCATCGCCCGTTCGAAGTCCAGTTTTCGTGCGATTTTGACACCGGAAACATCGGTGATGACGTCGCCTGGTTTCAAACCCGCGACTTCCGCCGCGCTGCCGTGAGCAATGGAATCGACCACGAAAAGGGACGTGGCGCCATCAAGGACCGTCGTGCCCGTGACTCCATGTTTCACACTGCCACGCTGTTCGACACGAATCAGCCTGGCGGCCACTTCCATGGCTTCGTCGACGGGAATCGCGAAGCCAATGCCTTGGGCTCCAACACGCACGGCGACGTTGATGCCGATCATCAAACCGTCAATA
The DNA here is from genome assembly GCA_964343305.1 of uncultured Pirellulaceae bacterium. GTDB lineage: Bacteria > Planctomycetota > Planctomycetia > Pirellulales > Pirellulaceae > CAYFJO01. The sequence continues at coordinate 34,878 of CAYFJO010000028.1, forward strand.
TTAATGAGCGGACCGCCCGAATTTCCGGGATTGATGCTGGCGTCGGTCTGGATCAGGTTTTGATACGTTTGCGAATCGCTGACTTGAACGTTGCGAGCCAGGCCGCTGACACTGCCCTTGGTCACCGTATGTTTGTAGCCGTACGCGTTGCCGATGGCGACCACGGGTTCGGCCAACATCAGGTCGTCGGACGTACCGACTTTGATCACGCTTAGCGGCTTGGTCACGTTCAGCTTGATGATCGCCAGATCGGTCTTGTCATCGTGGGCGACCAATTTTGCCGTGACGGTCTGGCCGTCGTGCAGCGTGACTTGGATGCGCCGAACGCCGTCGATCACGTGATAGTTTGTAATCACGTAGCCGCGTTCGTCGATGATCGCTCCGCTACCCATGCCGTTCACCTGCTTGAGCGTGGCGGATCGAGTGATCGGATCGACATCGGATCGGACGGTCTTCTTGCCGTGAATATTGACGACCGAAGGTGCGGCACCTTGAACGGCTCGGACCATCGGCGTGAATCGTAATTCGGAGCCATGAGTCTGCTTGTCTTGAAGACCGGCTGAGAGAGTGATGAGTAGGGCGACGGCGAACCACTTGCGGGTGGAGGTGGTGTGCATGGTGTTTGGGTGCTCGGAGATGCGGGCCGAGGGCCGAACCGATTGGGTAGGAATTGGTGACCGGCTGGCTTTTACGGCGGGGATGGGTGATGAGGATTAGGTAGGTCTTCAGTCTGAATCGGCGTCGCGAGGGGACGGTCGTTAATGACCAAAGAAGCGTCGGCATGAATTGCCTAGACTGCCGAGATTCCGGTGGGATCGATTCAGCGCGGCTGAGGGGACCGGATTTGCCACCCGGTGTCTTCGGTGTCCGAAATCGTCCCAGTTGTGCCGGGCGTAATGTGCAAGACTTCGGGCCGGGATCGAACGTTGGCCGCATGCGGTTCAGGCGCAGGTGCCATGACGGGGCCCACTTCGGGCAGCGGATTCGGACTTGGATTCACGGGCGGAACCGGTTGAAGTTTTGGACCACTATCTTGCCCCGCGTCCGCCTCGCCCTCGACATCCAACCACGACGGCCGAAACACGTCGCGAATGGGAACGGGAAGGAATCGTGGATGCGATCGATGCGCGATTGCCGGTCGTTTAAACAGTGTGTCGACCAAACGGAGACACTCGTTGCCCCGTCGGGTGCATTCATGTCGCGGAGAATCGCAAGCGCCACACCCCTCAGACTGGCAGCATTGGGACTGATAGCAGTTTGTATAAACGGCACCGCCACAGATGACATGATGGCCACAGCCAACGTGCATTACGACGCACAATGCGAATGACAAAGCGAGCAGGCGATGAATGCGACTCACGGCTAGCACACATGCGTTTGATGATGAGGCCACACAAAAACAAGTGAGATATAGATCGACTTGCCACAGCCCGCAACTTCGACCGAATCGTTAGATTCTCGCTAATTTGCCGAATCGGAACTCTCAGACACGGAGGGCTGCTTGTCCCCGGATCGAAAAACGAGTTGAAAGCACTGCAAGAGGATGAAAACCGCAAAGATGTAAAACGGCCAGAGTCGTATCCACAACGGGTTGCGAGGTGGCGGATTCGCAGCGTCGCGAACATCCATTGCATCGTCACGAAACGGCAACGTAAACCCATCAAACAGGGCGAGACCAAAAAACACCGCCACCGTGGCCATCAACAACAAGCATCCCCAGCTTGCCATGACCCCCTTGAAATTCTGTTCTTCCGAAGCTGGCTGCGTTTGCAACTCAATCGTGCGGCCTCGACGCAAACTTTTTTGCATCGAATAGACGAAGTCCAATTCTCGGCAACTGTCGAGCCACCGCGTCGAATGGACTGGATTCTCGACACCGGCGATAAACGAATCGATTGTGTGCTCGTATTCAGTTGACTGCAAATCAGCGTCGTTCCGCGGATCATCATTGGCGATTTGCATCGACCACGCCGCATCATCTTGCGGCATCTTCACGATGGTCTTGCCTTTCGTTCCCACCAAAGTCATCTTTCCACCGGCACGATCGTCCGCGGGGCCCACCGACCAGTGAACGACGGTGCCGCTCTCGGTCGTGACATGCACGTTTAGGCTGGAGTACGCTCCCATCGCGCTGACACGCGCGATTTCGCCAAACATGCGTCGCACGATCGCCATGTCCCGCGTCAGTTGGCAAGTCACGTGGTGCTGACTTCGGTCCACGAGCGTTCGTTCGAAGTTGAGTTGTTCCACATCGCCGATCGCCCCGCCGCCGGCGACTGCCAACTCGGATACCTGTTGAATGTAGGAATGCCCCACGCCAGGCCAAAAGGGCACCAAAGTGCATCCCGACCCTTCGCGAATCATTTCCAATTCGTAGCCGACCATCGCGGAACACGCCGGTTGCACGACGAGCAGCGGAACTTGTGCCTGGACCAGCTTGCGGATTTGATCTTCGCGAACATCTGCTTGGTCCAACGGCGCGTCATTGTCGTTACTGATGCCGTCCAGCGATGGCGGTGCGACGATGACGGCATCCGCGACGGTGCCCAACAGCAACGATTCCCAATCGTCGTCGAGGCCGACAAACGGCGAGATCTCGCGAATCGTTTCCGATTCTCGCCCCACGTCATACGCGGCAACCAATTCGTGATGACGATCATCCGCCACAACTCGCGCTAACCGCAAAGCGTGTTGATCGAATCCTAAGAGTGCGAATTTCATGGTTGACTAGTGGGACAGCGCCGGGTCGAGCCGTGATAACATGTGTAAGTTCATCCGAGCAAATCGTGCTACTACTTTGCGATTTCTTGTTGTTTTGCGCGCATTTCGGTAGGACGGATTTCCAATCCGTCCGGACGGAATGAAATTCCGTCCTACAGTTGGTTGCGGCTCTGCCGCGTCGTTAAACGACCGCGGATCGTCGCAGTTCACTATATGCCAAGGCTGCCCGCGGCGCAATTCCTCTTGATCCAATCCAGCCACAAAAAAACGGGCGAACCGAAGCTCGCCCGTTTTGCGGTTTCTCACCAATTCAAGATCGCGTCTTACTTGACCTTGTTAATCGCTTCACGTAAATCACTAACCGCCTTGTCCAGGTCGCTCTTCCAAAGGGTCTTGTCATACTTGGGCAACAATTTGCCTAGCTTCGTGCCGTATTCGTTGTGCATCTTCTTCGGTTTGCCCTTGATGTGGCAAGCGTTGCAACTGTCCTTTGCAATCGCGGCACCAACAGCCTTTTCGGCTTCGGTCTCAGGCGCGAACTGCTTTTTGGCATATGCGTTTTTGTATTGAGATCGCGCGTCGGCGTTCATCGACAAGCACACCACAACAAAACTGATGATTGAAAACATCACAACAAGTCTTTTCATTCTCAAATCTCCTTCGAAGTAGATAGAAAAGTGTAAAGGCGGGGCTTATTCAGCGTGCAGGTCACGCGGTTTTAGAATAAACAGAGTTTCGGCGAAATGGAAGTGCGCGACGCAACTAATTTTGGCAGATTTTCTTGGGCTTATTGTAACACTGAGGCAGATTTGAATCGCTAGCGTTGTGGTCCTGACACGGCCAAGGATTGACCCACATCAGAAAGACGACACGTTCCGTTACCCACTCTGCTCGATTCGCCGTTGTAGGTGATCAAGTCGTGGGTGGAGAATCGTCAACCGCTCTGTGATCGGTTCCCAAGCACGACCATCGTGCCAAGCTCTGTTGTGCTTCCGCGAACGACGGTCGCAGGGCGATTGCCTTGCGCAGGTGTTCGATCCCCTCTGCGATTTGCCCGCGCCGTGCCAAGGCGTTGCCTAGATTCTTGTGTGCCTCGGCAAAGTTGGGCCGGTTCCGGATGGCCAAGCGAGGCGCGGAAAAGGACGCAACTCTTTTCGGAGGAAGAAAATTTGAATTAAAGAGCTGCGCCCCTTATTCATCACTCCTGCTTTGATGAAGTTCTAACAACTTCCATGGCTTCTCTGCCTTTCCATGAGAGGCCGTAATTCCTTTCGTTCTTCTCGATGAAAAAGTAGGACGTATTGTCATCATGCCCTGATTGCCAACCATCTGGAACAAATGCATCAACATTACAACCGCCTACCTTCCAGCCATGCCAGAATACGTGCTCATGATCTCGTGCAAAGTTCTCGTTTTGGAGCACTTTAAATGTCTCTCTGTCCGCCCCGATTACTTCACGCGTCTAATAATAGAAAGAATGCGCGTCTCGAGCCCAATAAGACGTTACGAATTCAAATGAATCGATGTCGTGTGGAATGAATCCGCGATCCATATGAAACATCCGTGTGTCATCCCGAGACCAATAATTCGAGAGCGTTTTAAAGGAGTCGGGATCGGAATCCTTAAGTCGTTTCACCTGGCCATCGATTAACATAAAAACAGACTTGTCGTCACGGTAGCCGTTCGTGAAATTGAATAAACGGAACGTCGCCGGATCCGCCCCTTGGATAATCCTGCCTCTGCGATATACGTGATTCTTGTCCCGCGCAAAATAATCATCCGAAGCACCAATTTCAAGAATTTCGAATGTGTCGGCATCTGCCCCCTTTATATCGATTTGCCGTGTTCCGTTCGACTCATCCCACGTCTGCCAACTGACCTTGCCTTCTCGGTCGTCAACAATATAGCCTCGCCCACATCCAAGTGTCACAAATGCTTGAAAAAGCAGAAGTGCGAGGAAGTGCAATTTGATGGGAATGAGTTCTATTCTAATTTGGCTTGGGAAATCCATTAGCTTTCTCATGAGTTACCCAGTCAACGCCCCGATAAAGCGTGAACGAAGTCACACAGGCTTGTCTGGAAGCAAAAGTGGGGAAGTTGCGATGGAGTTACTTATCTGAGTTTTTGCGAGAATTACCATTCGTTTTTTCGGCTTCGGCCTTTTCCCGAGCAATTCGTTCCGCCCTTTCTTCGGCCATCAATTTGCTCGCTTTCGCGATGGGGTATACTTTGCCCCATTCCATCCAGCGATCAACATCCTTGCGCGCCTCCTCTATTGAGTCACCGTGGTCTTCCAAACGTTGAACGATGGCTCCATAGTCAGCTTTCTGTTGGGCGGAAGTGGTTCGCTGAACACGTCCTCGTTCTGCCGCGACAAAGTGAACAAGTTTTTGGTTGCCCTTGGATTGATAGATGCCTGGATTAGCACCCGCCTCGAGCAGCATTAGTGCAATGTCGTATTGGCCGAACCAACTCACCGCGTCCATCGCAGGAGTAACGTCTGCATTGTTGAAACAATTGAGTTCCACCTCTCTCTTGAGTAGCAACTGGATTCGCTTCTTCTTCTCTGGTTTGCTGATGATGGCTCTTACTACAACATGAAGTACTGCGTTGCCATTATGGGGATCAACCAACTCTGGGTCACCACCATGCTTCATGACTTGTTCGAAATACGTCGGAAACTTCGTTCCAGCCGCAAGATGAGCCACCGAATGCCCGGGATGGATCGTGCCCTTTGAGTTGAAGTCGGTTTCCACGATGACGTTGGGGTCGGCGCCGTGCTCAAGTAGCTTTTTGAATCGTTCAATTCTGTTGTCAGGAAATGCCCAAAGCAAAGGCGTCATGTTCCCCTTACCTTTCGCGTTAACATCGGCTCCGGCGGCGACAAGACGATCGATCTCTTTGAGATCGTTATCCTCAATCACGCGACAAAGTGCAATTACCTTTAAGTCCGTGAAATAGTTCTCGGCGATCCAGCCGCACTGCGTATACCAAGAGGCGTTGCTATCGGAATTTGCCCCGGCTTGAATTTGCTTTGTTTCGGAACAACCCGAAACAATCAGCATCACTACGATCGCAAATAATGTGGTGAAATACAATACCGCGTCAACCTTTGAAATGAAAAATGCATTAATCGAACGATTCGCCGTAGCTATCCCAACCTGTGTCTTCATCAACCATCAACCCGTAAAAGTAGTACCTGCCTAGATGCGCGAGGCCCATATAATAACACGCCCCGCAAGACTTCCCAATTCGTCGGGATCGATGGCAATGGTACTCCATATCATCTCCGAGTCCAAAGGACCATCCATTTCATGACGTGTACCGATAGCATTTTGCAAGGCGCGGGAAAGGGGGCGCGGGAAAGGGGTCAGGTCTCTTTTCTAAAAAAGAGACCTGACCCCTTTGTTCCTGCCGATGCCGTCACATCGGTCGCGGGCTTTTTCTTTTTGTTGCGATGGGGGCTCCTGACCCGAATCGGTTGTGGACGTCCGGGGAGAAGGGGGACTGTCCAGACTGTCCCCCTTTTCGCGCTCCCAGAAACTTGTCGTTTGCTTGCTCGCCAGGTTCAATCGGCAAAACCATGAACATTTTGACCACTTCAAGAGGAGTCCTCGTGCCAGCAGCGTAAAGTGCGACACTGGCGAAGAGTCATTCGTGCCGCAGGGCCTCGATCGGGTCCATGTTGGCTGCTCGGATCGCGGGATAGATGCCGAACACAATTCCCACGACAACAGAGATAATAAACGCGATCGGAATGGACTCGGGAACAATTACAGGAGTCATTTCACGAACCACTTCAGGCAAAGCGGCAACCAAATCAGGTCGGAAGTAACTCACCGACCAACGAGCCACATCGATTGCCGGTGGGCAGAGCAATCCGGCGAGAATTCCCGTGGCACCGCCCACGACCGATAACGAAACCGTTTCCACAAGAAACTGATAAGTGACATGAACGCGCCGAGCGCCCAGTGCGCGGCGGATGCCGATTTCACGCGTTCGTTCGGTGACCGTGGCCAACATGATGTTCATAATACCGATGCCGCCGACCAGCAATGAAATTGCCGCAATCAGCGCCATGAAACACATAAACATCAACTTGGTATTCTCCGCCTGCTCGATCAGGTCATACGGCACGATGGTCGCCACGTCTTGTTTGTCGCCGTGACTGTCGGCCAATGTTTGTTCGACCAATGCAGCGGTCTTTCGGACGTTCTTAACGGAATCGACCCGCAGCGTCACCTGGCTCAGCTCAAAAATCTTTGCGCTAAACGAGCCCGCGCCACGTTTAATAACCATGTCTCCCATCCGGCGCTGCATTGTTTCGATCGGGATATAGACGTCGTTGGAAAAGTCTTGAGCGGCCAGCGAGCCTCCGATTGCGGCAGTTGGATTGCGATGTTTCAGAATACCGACAATGCGGTAGTATTCCCGTTTCTCGGGCAGATAGATTTGACGGCCAATCGGGTCCTCGTACGGAAACAACTCCGCGACCATCCGGGCCGCCAGCACGCAGTGCGACGCTTTGGCTCTGTTTTCGGCGTCGGTGATGAAATGGCCGCGATCGACAATCAATTGCGTCACCGCCGCATATTCCTCGGTGCAGCCCACCAACCGTCCGGTAACCACACGCGTGGTTGGGTTATTGGGATTCGTGAATTTGAATGGCATTTCCCGAATCGGCAAAGCACTCTCGACTGTGGGAATGGTGTCGCGCAGCAGTTTGTACTCCTCGCGGCTAACACCAAACGCTTCCGGCATCCGCCACCCAATCGTGCCTTCATCATCAGGCGGCTGCATGGAGCGAACAATGATGTTTTCGGCACCGAGGCCCTCAATCTGCTCCTGGGCCTTGACGCTGATTCCCTCGCTAATCGCCACCAACCAGATGACGCTGGCCACGCCGATAAAGATGCCTAACATCGTGAGCAGCGAACGCATCGGATGCAGCAGCAGGCTTTTGACGCCAAGTTGGAAGGTTCGTAGCCAAAACATGTGGAAATCTCAAATAACAAAAAAGACAAATCCCAAACAAATCACAATTCCCAAATCTCAAAGAGTCGTTTGGTCATGGAGATTTGGAATTTGTTTGAGATTTGTCATTTGGAGCTTTAATTTTGTACATCGGATTGAATATATCCGTCATGCAGGCGGATGATTCGATTCGCATGCGCGGCAACTTCATCTTCGTGAGTCACCATGATAATCGTGCGGCCTTCGTTGTTGAGTTGCTGGAAGAGTTGCAAGATATCTTCGGTCGTCACGGAGTCGAGGTTTCCCGTCGCTTCGTCGGCCAGAATAAAATAGGGGTCGTTGACCATGCTACGGGCAATGGCCACGCGTTGTTGTTGGCCGCCGGAGAGCTGCGTCGGGCGATGATTCAAGCGATCGCCAAGACCGACCAGGTTTGCGAGGTCCATGCAACGTCGCCTCGCGTCGCCGGCCAGGCGGCCCATGTAGTACAACGGCACCTCGATATTTTCGACGACAGTCAATTGTGGAATCAAGTTGTACGACTGAAACACAAAACCGATGCGCGAGGCGCGGATGCGTGACAGGTCGTCGTCATCCATCCGCGATACATCGTCGTCACCAAGAAAAAATGCTCCGGACGTCGGTTTGTCCAGACAGCCGAGCAAATTCAGCAGTGTACTTTTGCCCGATCCGGACGGTCCCATGATGGCGATATAGTCGCCCTCATCGACGTCAAATGAAACGCCTCGCAGTGCATGGACCGTCTCGCCCTTGAGTACATAGTCCTTTTTCAAGTTGTCGACCTTAATCGCCAGCCTCATGGCCTATTCCCGCCCATCCCGCCGCCACCACCTTCGCCTCGACTTTTCTTCCATTCGGCCATTGCTTTTGCGACCTCGGCTTCGGTCACGATGTCATCGTTATTCGCGTCGGCCTTGATAAGCATATCACGCATCCAATCTGGCATTTCCGCACGTTCTTTGGCCGAGAGTTTTTTGTCTTTATTCGTGTCGAATTGAAACGGATCCGGCGGCCCTCTCTTGCCTTGCGGATTGGACCTTTCGGACTTTGGTTTCTCGCCATCCTTTGGTCCTTCGGGAAGCGACTGTGCTTGATCACCAAGTTTTGCCGTCGTCGAATCGTCGATTTCGGGAAGGTCCATTTTCTTCAGGTGGTCACGCGGACTTAGAACCACCTGTTCACCTGCTTTAACGCCCGACTTAATCAATGCCACCCGGGCGTTGTTTGTGCCAAGTTTGATTTCTCGCGTTTCCCAACCGTCGTCTTTTTTGACCAGACAAAAGGTTTGGTCCTTGAGTGCGTAAATCGCCCGCAGTGGAATTTGAACTGCGTTGTTACGGTGGTCGACACGGATGTTCACCGACGCATTCATACCCGGACGGATCTCCCTCGGCGGATTGGTTATCCGCACGTACACGGCATATTTTCGAATGCCGCCACCGCCGAATCCATCGGGTTCCGCGTATTGGTTGACGCGCTCGACTTCGCCTTCTAAATCCTGGTCGTGCAAAGCATCCACTTGAATCACGGCCGGCATCCCCACGTGCACGCTGGCGATGCTCGACTCGTTGACCTTGGTCTTGACCTGCATCCGGTCGGGATCAGGCAAACGAATCAAAACCTGTTTCTCGCGCACCGCCTGGCCTTGCTCGACAACAAACTCGGCGCTGCCGCGACTGCTGAACTTGTTCGCGTGAACGACTTGGCCGCTCACCATCGGTGGTACGCGAATCGTACACTTATGAATTTGCTGGCGGATCTCCGCCAGTTTGTTCAGTTCGACCTGGTGACTCTTCAATTCATTTTCAGAAATGACTTGCGCCGCTCGGATCTCTGCGTCGAAGGCGATCAAGTTCTTTCTTTTGGTTTGATTGCGAAGCACCGCGAGTTTGCGTTGCGCGAGGTCCAGTGCATTCTTTGCCTTCATGACCGAGAATTGGTCGGCTCGCAATTCCAACGATGTAATATAGCTCTTCGCCGCCAACCGCTCGCTAAATTTGAGATGCTGTTCCGCCTTTCGCAGATTCTCTTCCGCTTCAAATTCTTCGTTCAAGATCGTCTGTTCGTCTTGTCGGAAGATTCCCAGCATGTATTCTTCTCTGGTGATCTTAGCCGCTTCCAGGTTGCTGTCGGCCGTAATCACGCGGGCCTCGCTCGTGTTGACCACCACTTGTTGATCTTCGAATTCCTGTTTCAGCGCCGAGGAATCGAGTTCGACCAGAAGCTCCCCGCGCCACCAAGGCGGCACTTCCCATTTCGGATCGCTAGACGGATCTGCTGCTGGTTCAGCACGTGATTTGCCTTCGGCTGCCAGCACGGGTTCCGGTCGAAGTGCCATGACAAAACCAGCATGAACCGGAGCCAGAAAGCCAAAACCAAAGGGATCTCTTTCCCAATCGATAATCGCACCTTCAACCATTTTGCCCTCTTCGATCACCCAAAGAATCGTCGTCCCCGAATTGCTGCGTGAACGAACTTCACAGCGGATTTCCTTGTTGCTGGAACTTTGGATTTCGCCCTGATCCAGCACCGTCGCTTCAAAGGGGCCTTGCGTGACCACGTCGAGAACTGGTTTCTCACCGTCGTTTTCGCCGTTGCCGCCAAAATAGACCCAGGCCGCGCCGCCGCCAACCAACACCAACAGCAACGCAATCACGGCAATCAATCGAGCAAATCCGGTACGGAGTTCGCGTCTTCGAGCACGCATCAAGACAGCCTCGTGTTGATGAAAGAAAAGGAACGCAGTCGGGCAGGTGGGCAGGAAGATGTCGTTCAACCATCCATTCTAATCAGTTGCCTCAACGGTGTCACCTTCCGCTTGGCTTGTTGACAAGACTTCCGAAGTTTTCCGAAACTTCGGAAGTCTGAAGACCAGCCGAGTGTGATATATTAAACCCACGTGCAATCGATTGGTTTCGAGCCTCTAAAATCACTAAAAATATGGCCGCCTCGTCCCCCCAATCCGAAGTGGTCCGCGGTGCCATCGAGGCGTTTCGGTTTAACAAAGACCTTGCCGACCGGGCGATCTCGCAGGTGAGCGACGAATTACTCCACGAGCCGCTCGATCCGAATACCAACAGCATTGCCGTGATCATGAAACACGTTGCTGGGAACTTGCTCTCGCGATTCACCGACTTTTTGACGGCCGATGGCGAGAAACCCTGGCGCGACCGAGACCAGGAATTCGTCGACTCGTTTCGCGATCGTAACGATTTGACCGATTATTGGCAGCGTGGCTGGGACTGCCTGTTCGACATGTTGGGCCAACTCACGGCCGACGGCATTGCAAAAACGATCACAATCCGCGGCGAACCGCATTCCGTGCCGTTGGCCATTAGTCGATCGCTCGCCCATTGCGGTTATCACATTGGTCAAATCGTCATGATTGCTCGCATTCATGCCAAAGACGATTGGCAAACGTTAACGATTGCCCGCGGCGAGTCCGCCAGTTTCAACAACGAAGTTTGGGACCAATCGTCTTATCGAAAACCGGATGAGTGATTGAGAGTCGCACACGGTTCAGCCATACTGTTTCGTTTGTAGGACGGATTGCTAATCCGTCCACCATGCCCGGACGGATTAGCAATCCGTCCTACAGCGCAACCCGCCACGAGGACGCACTTCATGATCACCGTAACCATTCTTGCTATGGCTATGACCGCAGCACCTGACGATCAACCCAATGACACGCAAACCAAATTGCTGAAAACTTTCCGCGATGAATTCGTCGAGATCACTCCGGGTAAAGGCGACTTTCCCAAGAGTTTCGAGATGGGCCGCAACGATGGACCCAAAGACGAAGGGCCAGCCCATAAGGTCACATTCAATTACAGTTTTGAAATCGCGAAGTACGAAGTACCACAGAATCTCTGGGAAGCCGTGATGGGTAGCAATCCCAGTCGCTGGAAAGGGCCGCGCAATTCGGTCGAATGGTTGACGTTCGACGAAGCCCAAGCGTTCTGCGAATCGGCAACGGAATTGATGCGAGCGGCGAAATTGATTAAGCCCAACGAAGCGATCCGCTTGCCATCGGAAGCCGAATGGGAATATGTGGCACGTGCAGGAACGGACACAGCTTATTCTTTTGGCAACGACAAAGCAGAGCTAACTGATTTCGCATGGTATGCAGGGAACGCGGCTGGCAATGATCCGCCGGTCGGTGTCAAGAAGCCTAACCCGTGGGGCTTGTACGACCTCCACGGCTATTTGTGGGAATGGTGTGCCGACGCCGCTCATGAAAACTATCAAGGCGCACCGGCGGATGGTTCGGCGTGGACCACAGGCGGCGATGCCACGGCTCGCGTGATTCGCGGTGGAAGCTGGAAAGACAAAGCCGAGTTGTTGACTAGTTTTTGCCGAACTGGTTCATTCCGGCACATTGCCAAACCCGGTGCGAAGCAAGAGATTATTTCATTCGAGGGCGGCGTGCGCAAGGATTTGCGTGACGATGCACTTGGATTGCGTTGTGTTTTGGCCGAGGTCTCAATGTTTCGAAAATAGACGTAGGGCGGAATGCTATTCCGCCCGGACGGATTGGCAATCCCGTCCTACAATGACAACCAAGGAGCTACCATGACGCACCAACTTCGAACTTTGTCCGCTGTTTTTCTTACGCAACTCATTTTTGCCGCTATCGCATTTGCCGGAGCAGGCGACAAACGACTCGACATCTATTGGGTCGATGTCGAAGGTGGCGCGGCGACGTTGATCGTCACACCCGCCGGCGAGTCCATCTTGATCGACACGGGCAATCCCGGTCGACGCGACCCCGATCGCATCGTGCAAGTTGCCGGCAAAGCCGCCAAGCTGCGCCAGATCGACCACTTGCTGGTCACCCATTATCACGGCGATCATTACGGTGGTGCCGCGACGTTGGCTACACTCATGCCGATCAAGAATGTGTACGACAACGGCGACTTCGAAGACATGCCCAACGACCCCGGCAAACCTTATCGCGAATTCAAATGCGAAAAGCGAATCGTGCTGAACCCGGGCGATTCGATTCCCTTAAGAAAATCGGACACCAGCGTCAGCATGACATGCCTCGGCTGCCGCAAGCTCTTTGTCGCCCCGGACACAGTGGGTGCCACCAAAAACGACGAGATCCTAAAACTGCACAAACCCAAGGATCGCGACGGAAGCGACAACGCGAACAGTCTCGTCATGCTGCTGAAGTTCGGCGACTTCGAATTCTTCGACGGCGGCGATTTGACTTGGAACCAGGAATTGAAATTGGTCCACCCGTTCAACTTGATCGGCGATGTCGACGTTTATCAAGTTACCCACCACGGGCTGGCCAGTAGCAACAACCCGGTGGTTCTTCAATCGTGCAACCCGCGCGTGGCGATCATGAACAACGGTGTTACAAAAGGCTGTCTGCCCGAAGTCTTCGCAAATCTAAAAGAAACCGAGTCCATCGAGGCGATCTATCAAGTTCACAAGAATCTGCGTCCTGACGGAGTGACAAACAACGTGGCCGACGATTACATTGCAAACCACGAAAAGGATTGCAAAGGCCATTACATCAAATTGTCCGTCGACCCGAAGAGCAAATCGTACACGGTCAGCATTCCCGGTCACAGACACGAAAAAACCTACAAGACCAAGTAGCTTATGAAAATCACACGCATCGCAGCCTATCAAGTCGATCTTCCTTTGCACGAAGGAAGTTACAAATGGTCGGGCGGCAAATCCGTCACCGTGTTCGACAGCACCATCGTTCGTATCGAAACGGACAGCGACGTCGTGGGCCACGGCGAAGTGTGCCCGCTCGGACCGTTTTATCTGCCAGCTTATGGCGGCGGCGCA